>CAZQGZ010000110.1:0-12038 GCA_964592935.1 uncultured Chitinophaga sp.
ACCCGCATATCGTCTACCAGTTGCATCGGTCCCTGGCTGTTGGAGAACATCATGTTCCGTGTAATATTATTCCGGATGTATTTAATGAATTCCTGCTGCGATGGTTTTATTGATTGCACGGCATGTTCGGCATACCAGACAAAAACATTGAAGTCAGTTCCGGCCGTATCGATTCTTTTTTTTGCTTCCATGAACTGGTACTGCGGAAACGACTTTTCTTCATTGGCTTCGAAGCGCCGGCCAAATTCACCGCTCAGCATATGCAGGGAGCAAACACATTTTTGCATTTCTTCAGCCACCTTTACTTTAAAAGCATCATCATCGGCCGGGCAGTCAACAGAAGGCAGTACATTAAATCCCGCTTTTTGAAGAATGATGGCCATTTCTTCCCGGCTTTCCTTGAGATCGCCGGAAGTCCATGCGAGGTAAATATTAGGGCGTTGGCGATCGATCACCTGAACTTTAATGGCAGATGAAATGGAAGTAGCCATTACATTGGGCACGATTTGCCGGGCTGTTGGCTGGTAGGATTCCGATGCCACCGGGCTGCCCTGTTGCCTGAATTTGATGGCGGAAATAATTTCTTTGATCGCATTCGCCAGTTTATTGATCTGGTTGCGATACATGGGTCTTGATGAGCTGCTCTGCTTTTCATCATCCGAAGGGCGCAACGGACGGTTGACCCCTTCTTCCCGGTAAATAAAATCAATGGACCGCATTCCTCCTGAAAGTTCTGATTCCAGCAGTTTGACATCTTCCGTATCTATTTCATGGATCCTGGCGGGAATGATCCTTGAAACTGCGTTACCGTTTGGCAGTTTGACAGTAGTACCGATATTGTCATTTTTGATTTCCTGCTGAAATACCCTGAATTCATTCTTCCAGACGGGAGCATCGGTATCACAATAGGTCTGGGAGATAACGGGAATGAATAACAGCGATTTTATTTTATGAATAACCGTTCCGTCTTCCTGACTGGTGACTGTACGTTTGTCTTCGGGGTTACTATCAAAGAAAATGGTCAGCTTGTCTTTTAACGTGGCGCTGAGTTCCAGTTTGAGTTTTTCGACAAATTCAGAAACCCATCCATCGTATTTATTATCATGATACCTGTAACTGATATGGATATCGTAATCATAACCCGGCAAAATAGAAGCATTGGCCGGCCTTTGACTTTCTTCCGAATAGGATTCCCGGAGTGCGGAAAATATTTTGAAAACCCTGACAGGTTCTTTGACATTTTTGAGGTTTTCAGCAGATACGAATTCAGAACGGATATCATTTTTGTTGGTTAAATCCCGTTGTACCGATTCGGATACATAAATTCCTGATGGAGGAGCCAGGGACTGCAGGCGGGAAGCGATATTGACGGCATCCCCAAAAATATCATCATTCTCAAAGATCACTTCACCCAGGTGAATGCCGATGCGCAATTCAAAAGACCCGGTTTGTTTGCAGGTCTCCTGTATTCTAATAGCGGCATAAACTGCATTGCTTACGGATTGAAAGCTGGCCATTACCCCATCCCCCAGTTCCTTGATCCAGCGGCCACCGAATTCTTCAATGACCGGTCGTTGCAACTCCCGGTTCTTCCTGAGCAATTCAAAGGCCTTTTGTTCATTACTACCCATCAGGGCTGTATACCCGACAATATCGGTGAACATGATAGCGGCAAGCTGGCGTGATTGGGACATTGGGGAAAATTAAGTAAAAAATTGAAACTCAAAGGAAGTAATATTGAATTATCCACAAAAATTCAGAAAGAAATGGAGTTTTTTAATTTGAAATTCTTCCCGGCACAGTATATTATGACCTGATATAGGGGAGTCCAATAATCCAAAAAATAATTCCTGACTGGATTATTTTTTTCGGCACGCCCCGGTGAACAAACCTCAAATTTTATTATTCAGCCGATTTACTGATAAACCGGTAACCTACACCTGATTCGGTAAGCAGATATTGGGGACGGTTTGGATCATCTTCTATTTTTTTTCTTATTTGGGCAATGAACACCCTTAAATATTGCGACTGGTTGATGAATCCGGGTCCCCACACTGCACGGAGCAGGTATTGATGGGTCAGTACCTTGCCGTCATTCCTGGCGAATAAAGAGAGCAAACTATATTCCGTGTTCGTCAGTTTAACCAGCTCTCCTTTTTTCTTTACCGTTCTTGTCAGCAGATCTATCTGCAATTCTTCGGTATCAATGATCGGCTCGCTTTCCCCCGGTGCTGCACTTCTCAGGGCGGACCTTATCCGTGCCAATAGTTCCCCGGTTCGAAAAGGCTTTGCCAGGTAATCGTTGGCGCCTTTATCCAGTGCCTTGATAATTATTTCTTCGTTGTTCTGCACCGACAAAATAATAATCGGCCCGGTATGCCATTGCCTCAGTTCCTGCAGTACAGTCATGCCGTCTTTATCCGGTAATCCAAGATCAAGCAGGATCAGGTCAGGCGGATGGTTGGAAGCCATAATTAGCCCTTCATGAGCTGTTGTGGCCTGCGTTACATTATAATTATTTGTTTTAAGGGTGATCTCCAGCGTTTTCCGGATCTGTATTTCATCATCAATGATCAGTATTTCTGCTTTATTCATAGCTCAGGCTTTTATATATGATATTTCGGCAGGCAACGTGATGGTGAATTTCGCTCCACCGGTAGAAATATTTTCCAGGCTGATCTTGCCTTTCAGTGCTTCAATGAAACCTTTCACAATGGATAAACCTAAACCCGTTCCGCCGGCTTTGCTGGATTTCAGCCGGTAGAATTTATCAAATACATTTTCAATTTCATCAGGAGGAAAACCATCGCCATCATCTTCGATGATCAACTCCAATAAATCAGCATGTATTTGTGCTGTAATATGAATCTTTCCGGATGCTTTGGTATAAATACATGCATTGTTCAGTAAATTATAGATCACTTGTCCCAATAATAATTTATCTGTCTTAACAAGAGGAATATCCGGATTGATATTGATAGTGATTTTTTGTTCGATCTTATTCTCTTCAATTTTTTTCACCGTATCATACACCAGGTCATTTATATCACACCAGTCCAGCTTCGGTTTGATAAAACCAGTTTCCAGTCGTGACATATTTAATAAATTCTCAACCTGCTGGTTCAGGCGGAATGATGCTTTTGAAATCTCATTAATTAATTCATCCTTGTTTTCCCTGGTAAGCTTATCGCTGCCTGACTGGATGTTGTCAGTTGCGGCAATGATGGTGGAGATAGGAGTTCTCAATTCGTGTGACAGGGAATTGAGTAAGGTATCATAGAGTTTCAGCGTTTTGACTTTTTCTTCTTTTTTCCGGGAGGCTTTCTCCATCTGCCGGATCTTATACGTAAGGACGGCGCTGATCATGGCAATAATGAAATACATGATCAGCAGAATGGCATCTTCTGTATTCCCCACATGAAAAGTAAACCGGGGTGGTATGAAAAAGAAATCCCAGATAAAGGCGCTCAGCGTGGCAGAAATCAGCACCGGTAAAATATCAAAAGACACAGCGATCAGGGAAACGGTCAGCAGCAATATGAAAGCAACAACCCGGTATCCAAGCCAGGCAGAGATGCCGTAGCAAATCGCCGATACCAGGAGCACCAAACCCAGGCTGATGAAATATTGTTTTTGTTTCCCGGTCATATGTAACACAAATGTAGAAGTAAAAATAAATCTGCGATCCGTATAAAGATATTAGTGTCTATCGGCATGAATTAACCAATATGCTACCTATCGTTGTGTCCTTTGTGCTCCTGAGTTTTTGGAGCACAAAGGACACAACGAACCACAAAGAACACAAAGAAATTTCTTCAGGTGGATACAAGTGGACAGACATAAAGATTTTATAAAGATTTCTCCAAATTGAGTGTTTTATTCTTCTATCGCTGATCCTCATTCTACTTTTGATCCCGCAATACTCCACACCCCATGTCTTCTTACAACAAAGTTTCCTTCGCAGGTCTTCTCATTGCACTTGGAATCATTTACGGCGATATCGGCACCTCGCCGCTCTATGTTTTAAATGCTGTCAGCAGTGGCAAAGTTATCACTGAAAACCTGGTCATTGGTGTGCTCTCGCTGATCATCTGGACCTTAACCTTGCAAACAACTATCAAATATGTGATCCTGACCCTGTACGCCGATAACCGCGGAGAGGGAGGGATCTTTTCTTTGTTTGCACTGGTGCGGCGGCGCCGGAAATGGCTGGTTGTAGTTGCAATGATCGGTGGCGCTGCGCTGCTGGCTGATGGAATGATCACTCCCCCCATCTCCGTGACTTCCGCCGTCGAAGGATTAAAACAGGTCCCGGCACTTTCCACAATAACACAGACAACTATTATTTATATTGTTATTGGTATACTCACCCTTTTGTTTTTTATTCAGCAGTTCGGCACTGCTTTCATCGGCAAATCTTTCGGACCGGTCATGGCCTGTTGGTTTATCATGCTTGCAGCCCTCGGCCTGATTCATATCTCAGATGACCTGGATATTCTTAAAGCCTTTAATCCCTGGTATGGCATCAAACTATTAATAGAATATCCGCAGGGCTTCTATATACTGGGCGGTGTATTTCTCTGTACTACCGGTGCCGAGGCATTGTATTCCGACCTGGGACATTGCGGCAAATGGAATATCCGCTACTCCTGGATCTTCGTAAAAACCTGCCTGGTCATTAATTATCTCGGGCAGGGTGCCTGGCTGCTGAGCAATTATAATGGCAAAGCCATTACGGCGGAAATGATCAATGCAGGGTTTAATCCCTTCTATGGCGTAATGCCACACTGGTTCCTCTATTTCGGTATTGCCATTGCTACGGCGGCTGCTATTATCGCCAGCCAGGCACTCATCTCCGGTTCCTTTACCCTGATCAGTGAAGCCATCCGTCTGAACCTGTGGCCCAAGTTCAAAATCAATTACCCGACGGAGGCAAGAGGACAATTATTTATTCCGGCAATCAACCTGCTGCTTTATGCCGGATGCATCGGCATGGTCCTTTATTTTCAAAAGGCGGCCAATATGGAAGCGGCGTATGGCCTGGCCATTACTTTATGCATGATCGCCACCTCCATTTTGTTTGCCAATTTCCTGGTGCTCCGGCGAACCAAACCTTTTTTTATTTACCTGTACCTTGTTGTTTTTTTAACCATTGAGCTAAGCTTCCTGTTTGCCAATATTCAGAAATTCCCGCACGGTGGTTATGTCGCTCTGGTAGCTGGAGGCATCCTGTTCCTGGTGATGCATGTCTGGTTCAAAGCAAGGAAAATAAAAAATCGTTATGTTGAATTTGTCAGGCTGGAACATTATGTATCCAAAATCCAGGAACTGAGCAATGACAAGTCTGTACCCAAATATTCAACGCACCTTGTTTATTTAACCAGTGCTGATAACAGTAAAGAGATCGAGCACAAGATCATTTACTCTATCCTGAATAAAAAACCCAAGCGGGCCGATATTTACTGGTTTGTGCATGTGGATACGCTGGATGATCCTTATACCAGCGAATATAAAGTAGTGCACATTATCCCCAATGATATTATCCGGGTTGACTTCCGCCTGGGATTCCGGGTTCAGCCAAGGATCAACCTGATGTTCCGCAAAGTTGTGGAAGACCTGGTAGCCAACAAAGAAGTGAATATCATCAGCCGCTATGACAGTCTTGCCACGAGTAAGACGGTCGGCGATTTCCAATTTATCGTAATGGAAAAATATGTAAGCCAGGACAGTGAGCTTCCTTTTCTGGAGAAGCTGGTAATGAAAACCCATTTTTGGTTAAAAGATATCAGCCTTTCCGAAGAGAAAGGCTTTGGATTGGATGCCAGTAATGTAACCGTGGAGAAGTTCCCGTTGATTGTCGGTCCTGTTACCCGGCTCAAACTCAAACGGGTTGAGTATTGATCTTGCAATTCACTGTAATGAAAGATGAAAAGACACAAAAGGGGGGCGATGAGGCGCCGGAATGGAAACATTTTATTATAGCAATCGTTGCCGTAGCGGTGCTGATCGCCCTCGCCTGGATAACCTGGTTCAAATTCGGATGGTTTCATTAGTATAAACTTCAGAACATGGCCAACGAAAAAAAATTGAACGATGTGATCTGGATCATATTGATCTGGTTATCGGCATTAGCCCTTGCAATTTTGGTTTTGGTAAAATTCAAAATATTATTTCATTCATAATGAAAAGGGTTTTATCAGGAATGGCACTGCTTGTCAGTACACAATTGTTTTCGCAGGACACGACCGGGGGAGCTTTAACCTTCAGTTGTTATACCGAAATCTACTACCAGTATGATTTAAATAAACCGCCGGGCAATAAACGCCCGGCCTTTATCTATAGTCATAACCGGCACAATGAGTTTAACCTGAATATTGGATTTATTAAAGCCGGTTATAATGATAGAAGAGTAAGGGCTAATCTCGCCCTGGCAGCCGGTACTTATATGAATGCGAATTATGCAGCAGAGCCGGGCCTACTCAAAAATGTTTTTGAGGCCAACGCAGGATTAAAGCTTGGTAAAAAAAAAGATCTTTGGCTGGATGCGGGGATATTTGGTTCCCATATTGGTTTTGAAAGCGCTATCAGCAAAGATTGCTGGAACCTGACAAGAAGCATTCTTGCAGATAACACACCCTACTTTGAAGCAGGTGCCAGGCTTACTTATACATCCGATAACAGTAAATGGATATTGAGTATCCTGGCTCTGAATGGATGGCAGCGGATCACCAGGGTAAACGCCAATTCTTTAATGAGCTGGGGCACACAAATTCAATATAAGCCTACGGAAAAGATATTATTAAACTACGGTAATTTTATCGGCACTGATAAGCCTGACAGTGCAAGATTATTACGGTTCTTTAATAATCTGTATGGCATATACAACATTACTGACAAGGTTGGATTGATACTTGGGTTTGATATCGGCACGGAAGAAAAAACGCCTGGTAGCAATCACAAGAATGTATGGTATTCACCGGTATTGATTTTAAAATATGTTTTCAACGATAAATGGACTATTGCCGGAAGAGCGGAATACTATAAAGATAAAGATGGCGTCATCATTTCTACCGGCACTCCCAATGGATTTCAAACCATCGGTTATTCCTTCAATATTGACCACAACCCGGCAAAAAACATGAAACTGAGAATGGAGGCAAGGAGCCTGAAAAGTAAAGATGCAGTTTTTGAAAGGCCACCAGGTGTTACCGGTAAGACCACCTTCTTCAGTATGTCCATAGCGTTTTCGTTTTGAAGAGAGTTTATTTCCCGATGCAAAACTTACTGAAAATATAATCCAGCTGGTCCTCATTCGTGATCTCACCCGTGATCTCTCCAAGGTAGTGAAGACAACGCCGGATATCGAGTGACAGTAAATCACCCGGCAACATATTATCCAAACCGTTCTTAATATCTGTTAATGATCTTTCCACTTCTTTGAGTGCATGATAATGCCTTGCATTCGTGATGATTGTATTTTCTGCCTGCACTTCTCCCTGCAGCACTTTGTCCACCATGCGTTCTTTCAGCACTTCTGTATGCAGATGTTTTTTCGCAGAAATCAATACGACCTGCTCAATGTCTTCAAATTTCTTTTTGGCCTGATCCTCTCCTGTAACATCTATCTTATTTACCACCAGCAGGAAATTTATTTGCTTTGAAACCAACTCTGACCTCCGTCTTCCGACCTCTGACTTCTCATCACCCGCATCAAAAACATAGAGCACGAGATCGGCCATTTTCATTTTCTCCAGGCTTCTTTCAATACCGGCGCTCTCGATCGTATCGCCGGTATGCTGACGGATACCGGCCGTGTCGATCAACCGGAATAAAATGCCGTCAATGTTTATCACTTCTTCAATCGTGTCTCTCGTGGTGCCGGGGATATGACTCACGATGGCCCGGTCCTCATTTAATAATGTATTGAGTAATGTTGATTTACCCGCATTGGGCTTACCGATGATGGCCACGCTGACACCATTCTTAATAACATTTCCCAAACGAAATGAATTCACTAAGTCTGTTGTTGATGTTGTCAATTCACCAATCAAAGCATACAGTTGATCCCTGTCGGCAAACTCCACATCCTCCTGGCTGAAATCCAGTTCCAGCTCTATCAATGCAGAAAAACGGATCAGTCTTTCTCTTAATGATCGTAAGTTTTCAGAAAATCCGCCACGGATCGTATGCAAGGCGGCTTTCTGAGAGGCAGATGTATTCGACGCAATGAGATCGGCTACCGCTTCGGCCTGTGTCAGATCCAGCTTGCCATTCAAAAAAGCCCGTTGCGTGAACTCGCCGGGTTTGGCCAGTCTCGCCCCTCTTTTGATACAAGCCTCAATCACCCGCTGCTGCACAAAGGGCGATCCATGACAACTGATCTCCACCACATCCTCACCGGTATAACTTTTGGGATTCTTAAAAAGTGAAACCACTACTTCATCCATATCTTCTCCGTTATCCCGGATATAACCAACATGCAATGTGTGAGAGGGTTCCTTGCCCAGATCTTTGGATGGAAATAATTCATTGATGATCGGGAAAGATTTATTCCCGCTCAAACGTATAACCCCGATGGCCCCCACCCCCGGCGGAGTAGCCAACGCAACAATTGTATCTTCCCAATTTGTATTCTTTACGGACATTGAACAAAATTATGCTGAATAGTTGATCCGGCAGAAATAGCTAATAGCTAACAGGCTCCAATCAAAATGATGATCATATCCGAAATCTGATTGAGTAACGAATATAATCTAACAGCTAAAAGCTAATAGCTAATAGCCATTTACACTTACTTAAAACAAAAAAGCCTCTTCAAATACTTGAAAAGGCTTTTGAAAAAATATTTTCATTTTATTCACCCTGCACCTGGAAAGTAATAGGTTGCCTGCGATAGGCTTTTACCTGGCGGCCATTCTGAATAGCCGGGTTCCATTTCGGTCCTTTCTGAATGGTGCGGATGGCTTCCTGTTCCATTCCATATCCATGGTTGGTGAGTGCTTTTACATCACTGATGTTTCCTTCCTTGTCAACCACAAACTGTACCATCGTTGTGTAAGTACCTTCGGGTGCTCCGTTATCGGTTGCCACCTGGCCGTTACAGTTTCTTTCGAGGTACTGGCGCCATTTACCATCACCGCCGGGGAAACTGGCTTCGATCTCCACTTTGTCAAATATATGGTTCTCGTCTTCTTCTTTCTTTTCTTCCACGATCTGTTTCCCTTCATCAATCACAGCAGGTGTGGGAATATCATCCGCCTTTACACCTTCCTGGTCCTTGATATCGATCTTCACATCCTTTAACTCTTCTACAGGAGGAGGTGGCTTTTCCACTTCTTCATCCTTTTTTACAATGGGGGGTGTGAATTGTTTCATCTCCACTTTGGGCGGCTCCTGCTTGGGCGGAGGCGGAGGTGGTGGTTCAATTTTCTTTTCTTCCTGTTTGATATCCTGCAAGGTCACCTCGCTGATTTTTACTTTTTTGTCGCTTTTGTTTTTCATGTTACTGGCCAGTACAGAACCAAGAAGCGCCAGGAGTGCGACTGAAGCCGTGATGATCAGGGCACGGATGATCCGCTTGTTATAAGTCCTGCGGAGATCATAAGCTCCGTAATCCTTATTCTTCCCTTCAAACAGGATATCGAGAAGATCGGCTGATAAGATTTTGTTGGCTTCCATTAGTAAATTTTTTTATGAGATGCAGGTAACCGGTTTTTCCATAACCGGCAATCCTATTTTATTCCGCTATTTTCCTCTGTTTTTTTGATCAGTTCATATTCCTGGGGGAATATTTTCACCATCGCATAGGTTTTCACCTGGTTGATGGTCATTTCATCCAGGATATCAACAGTACTTCTATATGTGGCATCCTGGTCAGGTTTGATGATAACCACAAAGTCCCTGTCGAGACAGGCTGTTGCCCAATCGGGATCGCCATTCTTTTTGGCCCTTTCCTGCATGGATTTGCAGGCGCTTTCCGGATCATTCAGGTCATGCACATGCCTGGACATCACTTCTTTTCTCTTTTTAATGATCTCATCCCGGATCTCTTTCCAGGTTGCCTGCTTGAAATTGCTGGCAGATTCATCTAGTTTTCCTTCATAATAATAAACCTTATCAGGTTTGCCCGGACCCTCCGCCTTTCCCAGCATAATGGTCAATGCGCCGGATTCTTTGGCCTCATTTTGTTTATTCGGATCGTCCACATCTTTGGGCATACGCAGGTCCATCGCTTTGGGACTGCTCATTGTGGCAGTAAAAACGAAGAATGTGATCAGCAAAAATCCAAGGTCCACCATGGGTGTCATGTCCACACGGGTAGAAAGTTTTTTGGCTTTCTTAACGCCCGGGCCTTTTTTATGACCACTATCACCACCACCGGTATCTATACTTGCCATATTATTGGATTAATTGGTTAAAAATTATTTTGCTTTAATTCCTTTCCGGTTTGAGACATCAAGCGCCGAACCGGTAGGCGCGGTCTCCAGCGCAGTGACCAGGTTATATTTGAATTCATCATTCTTTTTAAACGCTGCGATCACCGCTTCAAAGGTGGGATACTTGGAAGAACCATCACCCTTGATCAGGTATTTCAATGGTAATTGCCTGTCCCGGTAAACCTCTTTGGCTGCCTGTATCCATGTCACCAGTTGATTGTCCACGCTATCCATGACAGGAATTCCGGGCTGGCTGGCAGCCCCCTGTTTTTCCGGTTCAAGGCTTAATAAACTTCCCAGTTGTGAGAACGGAACACCCACTGCATATGTTTTCCTGTAATTCATGAGCTGATCCGGGGTGAAACTGAGCGTCCGTATCGTACCGATCTTTTTTAAGATATCCTCTGAAATGGATTTATCTTTTTCAGCCAGCACCGAAAAAAATACGCGGTTGGCCGTATCAATGGTAATCAGCACAGCATCATTTTCGGGAAGTTCCTGCGATGAAACCGAACCGGGGGTTTTGATCTCCACCGGCTCCGGTGGTTTGAACTTGGTAGCCATGATGAAAAAGGAAAGGATCAGGAAGGCTATGTCCACAAAGGGGGTCATATCCGTATCTGTACTCTTCCTTGGTAATTTAACACTTGGCATGTTTAGAATAATTTAGAATTGAGATGAAAAAGTTACCTAATTCCATAAGCAAATAACTTACCCTGAACAATTATTTATACAGGGAAGCAAAGCTTTGAGTCAGGGTAAAACCTGATTCATCAATGCCATATGTTATTGAGTCGATCTTGGTGGTAAACACGTTATACATGATCAGCGCAATAGCGGATGTACCGATACCTAGCGCTGTATTATACAATGCCTCCGAAATACCGACAGCCAGCTGGGATGATGCAGCTCCACCGGCGCCTTCATGACCCAGGGCACTGAAAGAACGTATCATACCCATAACCGTACCCAAAAGGGCTACGAGTGTACCAACCGAAGTGATCGTGGAAAGGAATACCAGGTTCTTTTGCAGCATGGGTAATTCCAGCGCCGTGGCTTCTTCCACTTCTTTTTGAATGGAGATCACTTTCTGATCCGTATTCAGTCCTCCCTCATTGATCATTTCTTTATAACGGCGGAGACCGGCTTTCATCACATTACCAACAGAACCTCTCTGCTTGTCGCACTCGGAAAGAGCGGCATCCACGTTGCGGTTTGCCAGGTGATACTGGATCTTGCGGATAAAGTCCGAAATAGATCCGTTGCCCAAAGCCTTGCGGATGGTCAAATATCTTTCAATGGAAAAAGTCAGCACCATCAGGAACATTCCGATCAGGAACGGAATGATGATACCACCCATATAAATACCACTTAAAGCATCTTTGGGTTTATCATGTTTCGGCCAGAACCAGCCACTGCCTTTTACTTCAAATCCCTTTTCATTTCCCAGGATTAACCGCCAGATCAGGTAACCGGCGATGATACAAATGATGGGCGCTAGCCAGGATATCGCATTGCTGCTCTTCTTGGGTTGAACCGAAGTGGCTTTAATGGATGCTGTTGCAGTTGATTTAATCTCTGCCATGATCTTAGTTTTTAGTT
>CAZQGZ010000111.1:0-2347 GCA_964592935.1 uncultured Chitinophaga sp.
AGACCGATTACCTGCCTTCCTTTGAAAAGGCGCTGAAAGAATACAGCAAAAAAGCCAATATACCCGGATTCAGAAAAGGAATGGTACCCTCCGGGCTGATCAAAAAAATGTATGGCACTTCATTGTTTACCGATGAAGTATTAAAATCGGTGGACCGGGAACTGATAGGATACCTGCAAAACCTGGATATTTTTGCCCAGCCACTTCCACTGGAAAATGATTTCCTTCACTTTGATTTGAATAACCCCGCTGATTATACCTTTCATTTCGAGATCGGCATGAAACCTGAATTTCAATTACCCGACCTGTCAATGGCAAAGGTCACCCGTTATGTCGTTACGGTTACGGATGAAATGGTGGAAAGTGAAGTGGTCCGCCTGCAAAACCGCCATGGCAATATGAAGGATGAAGAATCCGTTACAACTGAAGCAAATGTTCTCAATGTAAATTTTGTTGAAACAGATGCTGATGGCAATGAGACAGAAGGAGGCGCAAAAAAAGACAACTCAATCCTTGTAAAATATTTTTCAGGAGATCATCGTGGTCGTTGGGTGGGTAAAAAGACCGGGGATTTTGAAATAATGCAATTAAAAAACGCATTTGATGAAAAGGAAAGAGAATGGATCATCAGCGACCTTGGATTGAAAGATGATCCCGCCGCACCCGATAAGTATTTCAAAATTGTAATTACCAAAGTGGGTTTGCTGGAAAAAAGAGAGTTGAACGAAGAATTTTTCCACCAGCTATATCCCGGAAAGGATGTTAATACAGAAGTTGAATTCCGCGACAAGTTAAGGGGAGAAATCCAGGCCTATTGGAATGGCCAGGCAAGGAACCAAATCCATGACCAGGTATTCCATGAACTCGTGGATCATACAGAAATTAATTTTCCTGAAGGGTTTTTAAAAAAATGGATCAAGACACAAAATGAATCGGGCAAGAACCAGGAACCAAAAACAGATGAACAGGTAGAAAAAGAATTTCCCTCCTTTCTGAGTCAGCTCAAATGGACATTGATCTCAGATAAAATTGTGCAGGAAAATGCCATCCGCGTAAACCCGGATGAAATAAGAGGTTTTGCCAAACAACAACTCTTTAGTTATATGGGAGGGGCCAACCTTTCCGATGACCAGCCCTGGGTTACAGATTACATTGAAAAAATGATGAAGGACAAGAAATATGTAGAGGATTCATATAACCGGATCCAGACTCAGAAAATATTTGAATGGGCCGAATCGAAGGTAAACCCCGCTGACAAAGACATCAGTGCTGCTGAATTTACCAGCATGGTGGAAACGCATCAGCATCATCACCATTAAATTTCAAAGATCGCAAGTCAGAAAGTCCGTAAGAATTATTCAAAAATGGAATAAATCTGCGGACTTACTGTCTTTTCTGACTTCCGGACTTCCTGCTTAAGCCAACTTGTCACCAATTTTGCAGTTAGATCATTTGGACGGATATTTGGGGTGTTGCCTGTTTAATGTATGAAGTTGAATGCTGGACTTTCCGAATCTGAAAATTCCCATTATGCCGGAGAAACCCAACGTTGAGAACTTTAAACCTTAAACACTAAAATTTTAAACTTTCCCTCTCATGAGTTTTAATTCCGAATTTGAAAAATATGCGGTGAAACACCGTGGTATTTCCAGTAACACGCTTCATGGTTATGCCTCCCGCCTGGTGACAGGTATGACTCCCAATATCATTGAAGAGCGTTCATTGAATGTGGCCGTCATGGATGTGTATAGCCGTTTAATGATGGACCGGATCATTTTCCTCGGCTACCCCATCAATGATGAAATCGCCAATATCGTTACAGCGCAATTGCTTTTCCTTGATTCTACCGACAGGTCACGCGATATCAATATGTACATCAACAGTCCCGGTGGCAGTGTTTATTCAGGCCTCGGGGTCTATGATACTATGCAGTATGTGAGTCCCGATATTGCGACTATCTGTATCGGCGTTGCCGCTTCCATGGCCTGTATATTACTCGGAGCCGGTACCAAAGGGAAAAGAGCGGCACTCAAACATGCCCGGGTCATGATGCACCAGCCGAGCGGCGCCATCGGGGGGCAGGCAAGTGACATTGAGATCACCGTGAATGAAATAAAAAAACTGAAACGTGAATTATACGAAGTGGTGAATGTACATACCGGCAGGCCCATCGAACAAATTGAAAAAGATTTTGACCGGGATAACTGGATGACAGCGGCCGAGGCAAAAGAATACGGACTGGTGGATGAAGTGTTGCTGACGAACCCGAGGAAGATGAAGAATCCCTGAAGTAATGAGAAATAAGGAATAAGAAATGAAAAATGAATAAGTTGGCTTCGTAGGAATG
>CAZQGZ010000111.1:2447-11736 GCA_964592935.1 uncultured Chitinophaga sp.
GTAATGAATAAAATTTCGAAGCGATGAAATGTCTCTGAAGGGAATGAGAAATAAGGAATAAGAAATGAAAAATGAATAAGTTGGCTTCGTAGGAATGAAATGGTTTAAGATGGTTTTCTAAATGGTTGGAAAGCCCTGAAGGGGCGATATATTAGTAGCCCCGGGTTTTAACCCGGGGAGTAAATGAACGAAATGTTCCTAAAGCCCTGTAAGGGCGAAATAGTAATGAATAAAATTTCGAAGCGATGAAATGTCTCTGAAGGGAATGAGAAATAAGAAATATGGAATAAAAAATGATGAAGTGGGCTTCGTAGATAAATTAAATATTATATAAAAGAAATAAAAAAAATATGCAACGCAATTCATTTTTATACAATGACCCGAGACAGGATGATGACGATGAAACTGAAAGAGAAGAAAAACGGGATGACCTGAAGATGCTGAACAAAAGGCTTGAAAGATTATTCTTTGAAAAAAGAAGCATTTATCTCTGGGGTGTGGTGGATGATAAATCGGCCCGGGAGACCGTATCCAAATTTTTATTACTGGATGCAGATAAGCCCGGGGAAGAAATAAAATTTTATATCAACAGTCCCGGTGGCGTGGTGACCAGCGGCATGGTGATGTATGATACCATGAAAATGCTGAAGAGCCCCGTAAGTACCATCTGCATGGGCCTGGCCGCTTCCATGGGGAGCATTTTATTAAGCGGTGGTGTAAAAGGAAAACGATTCATTTACCCTCATGGCGAAGTGATGATACACCAACCATCTATAGGCGGGCATATCCAGGGTGTAAGTACGGATCTTGAGATCCAGGCCAAACAAACCAGGAAAGTGAAGGAGATCGGGGCAACCATACTGGCCGAAAACTGCGGCAAAACCGTGGAGCAGATCATGAAAGATTTTGACAGGGATTATTGGATGGATGCCGGAGAGGCAATACAATATGGTATTGTTGATAAGCTGATCACAAAACTCTAAACTCCTCGAAACGAGGCCTTTAGGCCTTATTTTAAATAAAGCTATACCTTATCAGAACGGTTTTATACTTTTGTTAGTTAGAATTTCGTTTATTCATCGTCTTATTCTGAGAAAAACATGGCAAAAAACCCCCTACACTGTTCTTTTTGCGGCCGTAGTCGAGATGAGGTTAAGATCCTTATTGCCGGGCAGGAAGGCCATATCTGTGAAAACTGTGTGGAGCATGCCCGTGAAATTATTGACCAGGAACTGACGATCAAAGATGATAAGACCACCACTACTTTCAAACTCACGGTAAAAAAACCGATTGAGATCAAAAAATTCCTCGATGAATATGTGATCGGGCAGGATGATGCCAAAAAAGTACTGGCCGTAGCTGTTTACAATCATTACAAAAGATTACAGCAAAAAAACAACGAGTCTTCTTCCAACGAAGTTGAAATTGAAAAGAGCAATATCATCATGGTGGGTGAAACGGGGACTGGTAAAACGCTATTGGCAAAAAGCATTGCCCGGATGCTGAATGTTCCTTTCACGATCGTGGATGCAACGGTATTTACTGAAGCCGGTTATGTAGGAGAAGATGTGGAAAGTATCCTCACCCGTTTATTACAGGTATGCAATTACGATGTGGGCGCTGCCGAACGGGGTATCGTTTATATTGATGAGATTGACAAGATTGCCCGAAAGGGAGATAACCCGTCCATCACCCGGGATGTTAGCGGAGAAGGAGTTCAGCAGGGCATGCTGAAACTACTGGAAGGAACCGATGTGCTGGTACCACCACAGGGTGGAAGAAAACATCCTGAGCAAAAACTGATCAAGATCAATACGCAGAATATTCTTTTCATCTGCGGCGGCGCTTTTGATGGGATTGATAAGATCATCGCGCGCCGGGTGCAGACCAATACCATCGGATTTAACGTGGACAAAGAACAGCAGGAAAATATGAAGAAGAACCTGCTTCGTTATATCAATGCCACCGACCTGAAATCTTTCGGCCTGATACCGGAATTGCTCGGACGTTTGCCCGTGGTCACGCATCTTGATCCGCTGGATGCTGTTACGTTAAGAGCCATACTCACAGAACCAAAGAATGCACTGGTGAAGCAGTATAAAAAATTATTTGAACTGGAAGGCATACAGCTCACCATTGACGAAGATGTGCTTAATTTTATGGTAGACAAGGCCATGGAATATAAATTGGGCGCCCGGGGTCTGCGTAGCATCTGCGAAGGCATACTGACAGATGCCATGTACGAAATGCCTTCTTCCAAAGAAACCCAATTCATACTCGATATTGAATATGCCAGGCATAAGTTTGACAAGAGCAAGCTGAGCCTGCTGAAAGTTGCATAAAAGGTTTCAAAAGTTACAATGGTTTAAAAGGTTCCAGAAGTTATCCTGACTTTTGGGACCTTTTAAACTTATTAAACCTCTTAAACTTTATAAACGTAAAATATGAAAGAGTTAATTGACAAACTGAAAACCGAAGCAGGTCTTACTGATGAACAGGCCAAACAAGCCATTGCCACCATAAAAAATTATGTGGTGGAAAAATTCCCGATGTTGGAAGGGGCGGTGAATAATGTGTTTGGGGGAGAATAATTTCCTGTTTTCAGTCAACTATTTTTTCAGGATGTTATTATTGATTATCCTTTCCATCATTTCTTCTTTCTGATACTTGCTGACAGGCACCTGGAATTTATCAATATGCAGGATATTGCCTTCGATGGACCTGATTTTGTTCATGTTCACGATATAGGATTTATGCGGCTGGATAAAATCAGCCGCCGGCAGGCTTTCCAGAAGCCCTTTCATCGTAGAGTGGATGATAAGTTTTTTATCCGGCAAATAAATAGCCAGGTAGTTTTCCATCGCTTCAGCAAAAAGGATATCGGCAAAAATTACCTTTTCCAGCCTGGTATCTGTTTTTACAAAAAGATATTGGCTGCCCGGTTTAACTGCCGCATTAAAATAATCAAAAGCCCTATTCGCCGCTTTCAGGAAACGTTCAAACGAAACAGGCTTCAGCAAATAATCCAGCACATCAAGTTCGTATCCCTGCAGGGCATATTTTTCATAGGCGGTGGTGAAAATAATTTTTGGCGGGTTTGATGTGCTTTTCAAAAATTCAATACCGCTGATATAGGGCATTTCGATATCGAGAAAAATCAAATCAACAGCCTGCTGCTTTAAAACAGAAGAAAGCTGCACCGCATCCTCACACACGGCAACCAGTTCCAGGAAATCAGTTTTCCCGACATAGCCCTGCATTCCTTTCCGGGCCAGGGGTTCATCGTCGGTGATAATGCATTTTATTTTCATTGTTTCCCAATTCAGTTTCCCGTATTCAGCCTGAGCATTGCGCTGAAACAGTTATCATTTTTCTTTATAACGAGCGTATGTTGTCCCTGGTACAATAACTCCAGCCTTCGCCTCAGGTTTTCCAGGCCGATCCCGTTCTTCTTTTCCTGCACCGGTTTCTGTGGCAACGAATTGACTACTGCAAATTCAATGGCATGGCCATCAGCTTTTGCCGAAATATCAATTTTATACTCCCCTCCCACATATTTAAAAGCATTTTCCACTAACGGCAAAAAAAGCAAAGGGTAAACCTGCTGTCCGTTCAGCGATTCATCAAAATTGGTTTTTAACAGCAGCTTTTCTGAAGTTCTTACTTTTTGTATATCGATAAAATTCTCCAGGTAATGAATTTCCCGGCTGATGGGAACGGTTTGCTGCTGATCATACAACTGGTAGCGCAACAATTCTGAAAATTTTTCCACCGTTTTTTTTGCTTCGCTTACATTATCATCCATCTGGAAATAAATCGTATTGAGTGCATTAAATAAAAAATGAGGGTGATATTGCGCCTTTAAAAATTTGAGCTCCGTTTGTAACTGGTCGTTGGTTATTTTTTCCAGTTGCACTCTTTGGTTTACATAACTTTTAAAGTACTGGTTGCCCCGGGTAATGGCAAAATAAAGTAACGCATAGAGGGATGGAATAATCATAGCAATCACATAATCTTCCGGTTGCAGTCCATCATCCGTTAATGCAATCATCGGTACAACTACTACATGCAATAAAAGCAGGGTTGCCGCCAGGATTACCAGGAACTCTTTAAAGATATTATACCTGTTAATTTTCCTGCCCGAATTTCTTTCAAATTTTTTTATGAAATAATCCAGCATCCATTTCATCAGGAAGCTGACAAATATCGTTCCGGCCAGTTCCACTGCATTCGTTTTCCAGGGTCGCTCCCAAAATCTATCTCCCTGGGCAATATCCGTCACAATGCGGATGCTGGCATAAATAAGAATGCCAAATAAAACAGGGAAAATATATCGCCAGAAAAATTTCATAATTCAATTGAAAAGTTACAGAATTTAAATGGCAGATGCCATGATCTTCTCTGAAACATTCTCTCCGGCTATTACAACTGGTTTTTCTTTCTTTATGGGTTTCATCCCAAACAGAAGCCTTGTAATATTATACGGCCTGATAAGAATATGGTAAATAAACATGCAAAGGACAAATGTCACCGCAACAATAAACAGGTATTTTGCCAGAACGGATTCTTCCACTTTCACCACATAATAAGCCAGTATGACGATCACGGTCTGGTGCAAAATATAAAACGGGTAAATTCCCTGGTTGACATAGCTGTGAATACGATGAGGTTTGTCAATATATTTTTTGGCATATCCCACCAGCATCATGATCCAGCTCCATGCAATCAGGGGGTAAATGGACAAGTATAAATAAGTGAAAGGTGATTCCTGCCAGTTTTCGCCAAGCATTTTTCCCAGTGTCAAATCGTTCCACCTGAAAAAGTTGACCAGGATAAGCGAACTAAATGCCAGCAACATGGAAAATCTCCTGTTCCTGACCATACTTTCTATTAACCGGAGGTTACACATCACGAGGTAACCTAACACGACGAACAAATAATAATAGATGAACATAGCCCAGTCGGAAACCAGGTTTTGAATAGACGGAAATTTCAGAATCAATGATGAAAATGCAACCATACTGGGTATGGTCAGCAGGTAGATTCTTTTACCGGCTGCAAGCCAGCCCAATTTTTGTTCTGTAAACTTTTTTCCCTTTCCAAACAGAAGCCATTTGAAAAGCGGTACACTAATGATGTCATAAATAAAAAGATAAAGAATAAACCAGAGATGATGCCAGCTGGTATTTCCTTCCGGGTAAGGTTTGCCCTTAAATATTTCCGGGTAAAACTGCCAAAAGGAACCGGTGTAACCCTGCGACACCCTTTCCAGGTAGATTTGAGGAGGAACTATGACCAGCATGCCAAACAGAAGTGGTATCATCAGTCTTTTCCAGCGTTGTATAATAAAATACCGGCCATTATATTTTTTCAGCATATAATAACTGACAGCGCCGGAAATAAAGAATAACAGCGGCATCCTGAAACGACTTAACCAGAAATTGAATTCTGCAAACAGGTCGCTTTTTTCGGAATTATTGATATGCCAGGTCTCGCCATTGGCAAAAGGCATGGCAGAATGGAAGAACAACACACCCATAATGGCTGCAATACGCAACCAGTCGAGGTATGCTTGCCGGGAGGAGGAATTAACGATTTGCATAAGCTTGATTTTACACAAACCTATATCTGTGACTATCCGTTTTAAAATTTGATTGACCAATGGTCGGAACTCTGGGGTGAAAAGCAAGTTCTGATCTTTCCTTGTCTGATGTTAATAACAATACATAAACAAACATCCCGACTCTCAGTCGGGATGTGAATTAATGGGTACTCTCTTTATTTGGTTTTTCCTTGTCCGCCTGAGCTATTAGCGAAGGCAGATCGTCCAAACATGTTCTTCTCCCTCTCCACAAGTGGAGAGGGCCGGGGTGAGGTCAAC
Organism: uncultured Chitinophaga sp.; assembly: GCA_964592935.1. Classification (GTDB taxonomy): domain Bacteria; phylum Bacteroidota; class Bacteroidia; order Chitinophagales; family Chitinophagaceae; genus JJ008. The sequence continues at coordinate 8,329 of CAZQGZ010000111.1, forward strand.
TGCACCCTCCCTGGGTCCCGCAATTGTTGCACTTGTAGCAGGTGCCGCTGCGCATCATGATATGTCCGCAATTCGTGCAGGCAGGTGCATCACTCTGCATACTGCGGGCTGCAGCATTCATGGCATCCAGCCCGTTCTCTACTTTCAGAACCTGTGCCGGGCGGTGACTCTTTGCAGGCTGCGGTATCACCGAACCGGATGAAGGAGTAACCCGCACACTGGACAATTCCGGTTCCGCGTACTCAAGGGGGTTAGAAGGCACTTCATCCCAATCATCAGCCCCGGTATTCATGACCTCGGGCTTATCCAGCACATGCACCAGGTCCGTGCGTCCCAAATATTCATATCCCAGCACACGGAATATAAAGTCAACAATGGATGTGGTTGATTTGATATTGGGATGTTCCACAAAACCGGACGGATCAAAACGGGTGAAGGCAAATTTGTCAACAAACTCTTCTAACGGTACCCCGTACTGTAAGCCGATGGAAATCGAAATGGCAAAGCAGTTCATCATACTGCGCATGGTCGCGCCTTCCTTCGCCATATCAATAAAAATTTCTCCCAATGTTCCATCACCATATTCGCCGGTGCGGAGGAAGATGGCCTGCCCGTTGATTTTTGCTTTTTGTGTGAAGCCCCTGCGTTTGGCCGGCAGGGAACGGCGTTCGACAATGCTGGCTAATTTTCTCTTCAGTTTCGTATCAGGTGATGCCTGTACTCTTTTCTGCACTTCTTCTAAAAGTTCTTCAACAGTCAGTTTTCCTAAATCAACGATATTGGATCCTGGATTCTGGATACTGGTTAGCGGTTGATCTTCTCCGGCTTCTGACTTCTGAACTCCTACCTCTGGCTTTTTCTTCTTATCCGATTTGTTGCTGAGTGGCTGCGATAACTTGGAACCATCGCGGTATAAGGCACAGGCTTTGAGTCCCAGTTCCCAGCTCAGCAGGTAAGCATCAGCAATTTCCTCCACCATCGCTTCATGCGGCAGGTTGATCGTTTTGGAAATGGCGCCGCTGATAAATGGTTGTGTGGCGCCCATCATGCGGATATGTCCATGAGCATGAATAAAGCGTTGTCCTTTCTTTCCGCATTTATTGGCACAGTCAAAAACGGGCAGGTGTTCATCTTTTAATAAGGGCGCTCCCTCCAGCATCATGGTTCCGCAGATATAATCATTGGCCGCTTCGATCTCTTCCTCGCTGAACCCTAATGCTTCCGGCAGGCTCCATTCAAAATCATTGTATTGTTCCGGTGTAAAACCAAGCCGCTGCAGGCATTCTTCACCCAATGTATATTTATTGAATACAAAACCGATTTCAAAAGCGGTGATCGCTGCCGCATCGAGTCTTTTTATTTCATCGGCGATGAATCCTTTTTCGCTTAATGTCTGGTGATTGATAAAAGGTGCCCCGGCAAATGACCCTGTTCCAACCGCATATTTAATAATGGCTTCGGTTTCTTTTTCCGTATAACCTAAATTCTTCAATGCAGCAGGAACAGATTGATTGATGATCTTGAAATAACCGCCGCCGCTTAATTTTTTAAATTTCACCAACGCAAAATCAGGTTCCACTCCTGTTGTATCGCAATCCATTACCAAACCGATTGTACCTGTTGGCGCAATAACAGTTGCCTGTGCATTCCGGTAACCATACTTCTCTCCCATTTCCACGGCATCATCCCATGCTTTGCAGGCTGCTTTCAATAAATAATCCGGGCAGTATTGTGACCTGATCCCCTGCGGTTTCAGGCTCAGGTTTTCATATTCATCGGCATCATAAGCAGCCAGCCGGTGATTACGCATCACCCTCATCATATGTTCTTTGTTCTCTTCATATCTCGGAAATGCGCCCAGTACCTGTGCCATTTCGGCTGATGTTTTATAAGAGGTCCCGGTCATGATGGCTGTGATCGCTGCAGCAATTGCCCTCGCTTCTTCGCTGTCATACGGGATTCCACTTACCATTAACAGGGTACCGAGATTGGCATAGCCCAGTCCCAGTGTCCTGTATTCATAACTCAGTTGCGCCACTTCCTGCGAAGGAAACTGGGCCATCAGCACAGAAATTTCCAATACAACTGTCCACAGGCGGCAATTGTATTCGTATCCTTCCACATCAAAAACATTTTTCGATGCATCATAAAATTTCATCAGGTTGGCAGATGCCAGATTGCAGGCCGTATTATCCAGGAACATGTATTCGGAACAGGGATTGGATGCCCTGATCTCCCCGCCTTCGGGGCAGGTATGCCATTCATTGATCGTGGTATTGTATTGTGTACCGGGGTCTGCACAACGCCAGGCAGCATAAGAGATCTGGTTCCATAATTCACGGGCCGGTATTTTTTTCATCACCCTGCCATCCATTCTGCCCTTGAGTTCCCAATCTTCATCCTGCTTCAGTTTCTCAAAAAATGAATTGGGAATACGAACCGAGTTATTTGAATTCTGACCACTCACTGTACGATAAGCTTCACCTTCATAATCACTGGGATAACCGGCATGGATCAGGGCAGCTACTTTTTTCTCTTCTTCCATTTTCCAGTTGATGAATTCAACGATCTCAGGATGGTCCAGGTCAAGGCAAACCATTTTTGCAGCACGACGGGTTGTGCCACCGCTCTTAATGGCACCCGCTGCACGATCACCTATTTTTAAGAAACTCATCAACCCACTCGATGTTCCCCCGCCACTCAGTTTTTCCCCTTCACCGCGCAGGTTGGAAAAATTGGTTCCGACACCTGATCCGTATTTGAATATCCTTGCTTCGCGTACCCACAGGTCCATGATGCCACCTTCATTCACGAGGTCATCGCTCACACTTAAAATGAAACAGGCATGCGGCTGGGGACGTTCGTAAGCCGACGTGGACTTTTTTAATTGCCCGTCGGTCGCATCCACATAATAATGTCCCTGGGGCTTCCCTTTGATGCCATAACTTTCATAAAGACCCGTATTGAACCATTGCGGGCTGTTGGGAACACACATCTGGTTCAAAATAGAATACACCAGTTCTTCATAAAAAACCTGTGCGTCTTTTTCAGAGGCGAAATAATGATTACGCTCGCCCCAAACTTTCCAGCAGTTGGCAAGACGATGAGCAACCTGTTTGGCGGAAGTTTCCCTGCCAAGGCTGCCGTCCGGCTGCGGCACACCGGCTTTACGAAAATATTTCTGGGCGAGGATATCGGTTGCAATCTGGCTCCATTGTTTGGGTACTTCCACATTATTCATTTCAAACACCACTTCACCGCTCGGGTTACGGATAACCGAAGTGCGGTAATCATACTCAAACTGGTCGAAGACACTCACGTCCTCCCGGGTAAAGCGACGTGAAAATTGCAAGCCGCCCCTGGCGGATGCTTTGGTCCTGGTAGCCATAACTAAAGAATTTCTCGGGT
>CAZQGZ010000112.1:0-11695 GCA_964592935.1 uncultured Chitinophaga sp.
AATATAAGGATTATAAACAGGTGAACATTAATTTTTACACGGAATTGCTGGCCGGGCAAAACCTGGATATTAAGAAACATTTTATTGACCTGGCGCCGGCTATTCAATTTATTTTCAACAGCAATGCGAAACTCAATATCGGTTATCGTTTCCAGGCGGACGGGAATATGAGCCGGATGTCGGCCAACAGCTGGCTGCTTAGTTTTGAAAGGACTTTTTTGAATGCATTGAAAAAGAAAAAATAAGATTCCGGAGGGAGTATGGCTATTTGAAATACGGGGACGTTAAAAGAATTTGTTTATTCAACTTTCTCAACACTGAGATACAGGGTAACAGAGTTGCACAGAGAGTACCTGTATCGATTAAACTAAACTTCATGAAAAAGCTAATCATATTATTATTTGTTTTTTATAATTTGAATGCATGGTCGCAAAAAATCACAACATCTGATTCATCCGTTACATTTATTGTTTCCGGTAATTGTGAAATGTGTAAGGAAAGGATTGAGGCTGCAGTGAAAGGGAAAGGTGTTAAGAGCGGGACCTGGGATATCGATACGAAACTGATAACCCTGACATATTCTCCGTCGCAGACCACTCTTTTAAAAATCCAAAAAAGGATCGCGGAATCGGGGCATGATACCCCGCTTGAAAAGGCGGACGATGCCGTTTATAAAGAATTACCAGAATGCTGTCTTTACCGGGATAACATGAAGACGTTTCTGCATGACAGGGTAAGAGATTCACTGGCTCATACTACCATCGATTCTTTGAAAAGGAACAATCCTGTTTTCATTTCAATGGATGCTCTTCCCGTCATAAAAGGGGTTGTGCTGGAAGAGGATCATAAAGGTTCTTTCAGGCCATTAATGGGGGCATCCATCCTCTGGCTGGGTACACAAAAGGGAACCCTTACGGATTCATCCGGAGTTTTTATGCTGAAACAGGATTTGCATACAGACCGGCTTGTTGTCAGTTATGCAGGATTCACCTCCGATACCATGTCTGTTACCGACTTAAAAGAATTAAAGATCATCCTGGCTTCGGACAAACAGTTAACAGAAGTAAAGGTCACTTCCCGCCAGCGTTCCACTTTTATTTCATCCATCAACCCGATCCGGACGCAGGTGATGACCGAGCGGGAATTATTTAAAGCTGCCTGCTGCAATCTCAGTGAAAGTTTTGAAACCAATCCTTCTGTTGATGTATCGTACAACGATGCTGTTACGGGAAGCAAACAGATCCAGCTTCTCGGGTTAAGCGGTAATTACACACAGCTAACGGTTGAAAATTTACCCGGGCCGAGGGGAATTGCCACGGCATTGGGTTTGAATTCGGTTCCGGGACCCTGGGTGGAATCCATTCAGCTCAATAAAGGGGTGGGTTCGGTGGCCAATGGGTTTGAAAGTATTGCCGGGCAGATCAATATTGAATTAAAAAAGCCCGAGAAGGCGGAAAAATTATATGCCAATATTTATTTCAATGATATGGGCAAAACCGATCTGAACCTGAATCTGACTCAGAAGATCGGGAAAAAATGGACCACGGCTTTATTATTGCATGATGATTTTTTCAAAAACAAATCGCTGGATTTTAATAAAGATGGTTTCCGGGATCTGCCCACCGGGAATTTATTCAGCGCCCTTAATCGCTGGAAATATGAAAGTGGAAAGGGTCTCATGTTTCAGGTGGGTGTAAAGGTTTTACAGGATTCACGTACGGGTGGTGAAACAGGTTTTGATGCGGATAAAGATAAGTTCACCACTCATCGTTACGGATTGGGAATTACGACAAAACGCTATGAAGGGTTTGCAAAAATCGGATATGTTTTTCCGGGAAAAAAATATAAGAGCATCGGTCTGCAATTGTCAGCATTTGATCACCGGCAGGATGCTTATTTCGGGATGACGGTTTATAATGCAGCGCAGCAGAATTTTTATTCCAACCTGATCTATCAATCTATCATCGGTACCACCGCGCATAAATTCAGGACCGGGCTGAGCTTTAATGCGGATACCTACAAAGAAGATCTAAGCAATAAGATGTATAACAGAAGGGAAGTAGTACCCGGGGCTTTTTTTGAATATACTTTTACCCCCGGCGAAAAGTTCAGCATGGTGGCGGGTTTTCGTGCTGATCACAACAGTTTATTTAACTGGTTTGTTACACCAAGACTGCACCTGCGGTACGAGCCCGTAAAGGGAACCACCATCCGGTTCAGCATCGGGCGCGGGCAAAGAACAGCCAATATATTTGCTGAGAATACCGGTGTTTTAGTCAGTTCAAGACAAGTGAATATTATCTCTTCTGCGTTGGGCAAGGCTTATGGGCTTGACCCGGAAACAGCATGGAATAAAGGCATCAGTTTGGACCAGAAATACAAATTGTTCAACCGGGATGGATTATTCAGCCTGGATTTTTTCAGGAATGATTTTGATAACCAGGTGGTGGTTGACCTCGAAGATACTAGAAAGGTAAAATTTTATAACCTGCAGGGAAAATCGTTTTCAAACAGTTTGCAGGCTGAAATGAATATGGAGCCCATCCGGAAGTTGGAACTAAGATTAGCCTACCGGTTCTTTGATGTGAAAACCACATATGGGAATAAACTGTTGCAAAAACCTTTTACGGCAAGGCACCGTGCATTTGCCAATCTTGCCTATGAAGTTAAAGGATGGAAATTTGATTATACTATTACCTACAATGGTTCGAAAAGAATTCCCGGTACGAATTCCAATCCTCCGCCATATCAGCGAAACAATTATTCTCCATCATTTGTCCTGATGAATGCGCAGGTCAGCAAGACGGTTGGGAAGAAACATCCCTTTGATCTTTATATGGGCGGAGAGAACCTGACAAATTATTTTCAGAAAGATGTGATCATCGCTTCCGGTCAGCCATTCAGTCCTTATTTTGATGCTTCGCTCGTGTGGGGCCCGGTGAGCGGGAGATTGTTTTATGTGGGGTGGAGGTATAAATTAAAATGATTGATTGTAAGAAGAATCAGAAGCCACCGTAATACATTTTCAACACAGAGTTACAGAGAAACCGGGTTACACAGATTAGTAAAGAGAAATTTTTTCTGTGAAACCCGGCTTCTCCGTTTCTCAGTGTTGCAAATAATAAAAAAAAATCTTTCGTTTATTTCACACCCAGTGCAGCATTGATCGGCGCCCTGTCGACATATTGTATCGAGCGGTCAATTTTATCGTTTGCATCATAATGATGGTCGGTATGTACCCAGAACATCAGTTGTTTGCCATTTTTATATTTTACATTCACCTGGTACCAGCTCAGCAGCCAGATCCCCGGCGCATCGGGACCTTTCTGTGGCGTGTTTATTTTAATGGGCAACCAGATGTCGTTACTGAATTGGATGGAATCGATCACATTCATTCTGCGGTCTCTCCAGTATTTATCAATGGCGGGTTTGCCGGCAAGACTGTCGCCTGCGGACCAGGCATACACGGCATTGTCAGCATAGTTGGTCAACCAGCCGTCTATATCACCGCTGGATAACTGGGCCGTCATTTTTTTGCCCCATTCAGCATATTTGGGATCAGCAAATTCTGCCGGCGCAGGTGTTTTGTCTTTGCTCCCATCTGAACTTACAGTTGTTTCGTCCTTTTTGGTTTCATCTTTTTTGTTGTTGCTGCAGGAAAAAAGAATCAGACTTCCCGCAGCGAGAATGAAGATTTTTTTCATACATGTAATTTTTTGTTGGTTAATAAATAAAACAGGAGAACTACCGGTTATTTTAACAGGGAAGGGAATAGGTAATAAAATTATTATTTTTCATCATCCCGGCAAATTAATATTCCCTGTATTGTCATCATGGGTTTCCCGCGGATCAGGCAAATCAAATACAGCAGATACCGCAGATAAGCAGGTAACCTGATCAGCGCAATCAGCGTGAAAATCCCCGCCTGTATGAAGCAGCCGGGCTGAGCCGAACCTGCAGGAAAATAATATGATCAAATTTCAAATCAGGACCTGTCATATTCTTATAGAAAAAATTCAATGTAATTCGCTCAATTCAAGCCAGCGGAGTTCTTTTTCATCCAGCAAACGGGTGACTTCAATAATCCGCAGGGAAGCTTCCTGTAATTCCTGGTAGGGCGCGGTGCCGCTGTTGAGTTTTTCCGCAAGACTTTCTTTTTCACTGGTCAGATCGGCAATTTCCCTGGTAAGAAGATCAAATTCTCTTTTCTCTTTGAAAGAAAGTTGTTTTTTTTGCCGGTTGACCGTTGTCCCTTGTTCGTTGATCGGCTTTTCGGTTAGTGCTTTCCCGGCCATCGGTAATCGGTCACCGGTCATCGCTTCCCGGTACTGCGAATAATTCCCCGGAAAATCCCTGATCACGCCGTTGCCTTCAAAGACAAATAAATGATCCACCAGCCTGTCCATAAAATAACGGTCGTGGGAAACAATGATGATGCAGCCGGCGAACTCACTTAAAAAATTTTCCAGCACGCCGAGGGTGGGAAGATCAAGGTCATTGGTGGGTTCATCCAGCACCAGGAAATTCGGGTTGCGGAATAAAATGGAAAGCAGGTGCAATCTTCTTTTCTCCCCCCCGCTTAAACTGTCCAGGTAAGTGTATTGTTTATCGGGGTCAAATAAAAACAGCTGGAGGAATTGTGCGGCACTGAGTGAACCACCACTGGCCAGGGGAAAGCTTTCTGCCATCGTTTTCACGTATTCGATCACCCGCATATTTTCTTTTACATCCAGACCCTGCTGCGAGTAATTGCCAAAGATCACCGTATCGCCGATATTAATTTTCCCGCTGTCGGCTTTTTCAATACCCAGTAATATATTGATGAAGGTTGACTTGCCTACGCCATTTTTCCCCACGATACCGATGCGTTCTCCTTTTTTAAAAGTATAATCAAAACCTTTCAGGATGATTTTATCGCCATAACTTTTGTATACTTTTTTCAGTTCAATAACTTTTCCGCCGAGCCGGTTCATCTTCATGTTCAGTTGCAACTCCTCACTGGCCATTTTTTGTTTGGCTATTTTCTCAACTTCATAAAAACTGTCCTGGCGGCTCTTGCTTTTGGTGGTTCTTGCTTTGGGCTGTTTTCTCATCCATTCAAGTTCCCGCCGGTAAAGGTTCCTGGCTTTGTCAATGGTGGATAGTTCATTTTCAATCCTGGCCGCTTTCTTTTCCAGGTAATTCTCATAGTGGCCCTTATAAACAAACAAATTGCTGCCATCCAGTTCCCATATTTCTTCGCAAACCTTATCAAGGAAATAACGGTCATGGGTAACCAGCAGCAGCGTAACGTTTTCCTTGCTGATATAATGTTCCAGCCATTCCACCATTTCAATATCGAGGTGGTTGGTAGGTTCGTCCATCACCAGCAACACATGTTTATGTTCGAAGCCGGTATCGATCAGGGTTTTTGCCAGGGCCGCTCTTTTTCGTTCACCACCGCTTAACAAACTGACGGGTTGGGTGAGATGGTGAATGTTCAGTTTACCTAATACCTGTTTCACTTTCGCATCAAAATCCCAGGCGCCCAGTTCGTCCATTCTGATGATTGCTGTATTTAGTTTACCGGTATCACCTTCTTCATTGGCTGCTTCGTATGCGGCAATGGCATTCATGACCGGGTGATCATGGTAGAAAATATTTTCAAGAACCGTTTTGTCTTCAATAAAAGAAGGGTCCTGTTCGAACAAAACCACATCCACTTCTTTATGGATCCATAGTTTCCCTTCATCGGGCATTTCCCTTCCTGCCAGTATTTTCAATAAAGTGGATTTGCCGGTGCCATTGCGGGCCACCAGGGCGATCTTGTCGCCTTCTTCGATATTGAATGAAATATGCTGAAACAGGGGCTGGATGCCGTAACTCTTCGTCAAACCTTCGGCAGAAACATAGTGCATGGGGCAAAGATAATTATTAACGACCCATCAGCCAGATCAAAACACAAATGACAATTACGACCAGGATGAGGATGAAAGGCCGGTACTTTTCAGCCTTTTCCCTGTATTTTTTTCCTGTAAGGAATTCAGCAATATTTTTTTTGCAGCCTGCATCTTCACCGGTTAATTGAAGTAATCGATCGGCTATCGATAACGATTGTTTATATGACAAAGGCTCCAGGGTTCGCAAAGCCACCGTGATGATCTGGTTATTTACATGCGGTTCATCAAACGGGATCAATTGTGCAATATGATCTGCAGAAAGAAGATGGCTGATATAATCCGCCAGTCCCTGTTTGTCCATCCGGTGCACATCGAGCGTGAAAACAAATTTATCCAGTTCGAGCAATTGTTTTAAAACAGTGACGGGAGTTATTATGGACTGTGTTTTTCTTTTACCGGTGCTTTGCTGATACCATCGTTGCTGCAGGTAATATTCTTTTTTGGCAGGATTGCTCAGTACTTCATAGGCTTCCTTTATTTCGGCAAACTGCGCGGAGGCATAAGGGTCCTGTTGATTTTTATCGGGATGAAACTGGTGCGCCAGTTTCCGGTATGCTTTTTTGATCTCAGCCTGCGTGGCAGAACTTTCAATTTGCAGGATGTTGTAATAATCTTTCAGGAGCATGGGCAAAGAAAGGGAAAAATATTTCGTGCAACCGTATAAAAACATTTTGAAACACAAAGACACGGAGGCACGAAGACACAAAGCGGATTATTCAGTAAAACACTCGAATTATTTTTTTTTCTCCGTGACTCCGTGCCCTGGTGTCTCCGTGTTTCAAAAAAATTCTTGCTACTTCAGGTGTTTGCCAAAAAAATCAATCGTTCTTTGCCAGGCCAGTTTGGCTGCAGTTTCATTATACCGGGTCGGAGCGGTATCATTATGAAACGCATGATTGGCTCCTTCATATATGTATAATTCGTAAACGATATTATTTTTTTTCAATGCTTCTTCATAAGCCGGAATGCCGGCATTGACTCTTTCATCCAGGCCGCCATAGTGTAATTGAAGAGCTGCTTTAATTTTTGGCACTTCTTCTGCCGCTGGCTGGCGGCCATAAAAAGGAACGGCCGCTTTTAAGGAAGGTACATTTACTGCAAGGCTGTTGGCCATGGCGCCGCCCCAGCAAAATCCTACGCAACCAAATATCCCGTTGCAATCTTTTCGTGTTGCCAGATAATCAAACACATTAATAAAGTTCTGCAGGTTATCTTCCGCTTTCAGTTGCTGGAATTTTGTTCTGGCTTCATCTTCATTCTCCGGCGTACCGCCCAATGATGACAAGGCGTTGGGCGCAATGGCCAGGTAACCCGCTTTGGCAGCTCGACGTGTTACGTCTTCGATATGTGCATTCAACCCGCGGTTTTCATGAATAACCACAACCGCTGCATATTTTTTTTCTTCTTTGGGTCTTGCTGCATAGGCCTGCATATCACCATGGATGCCGGGATAGCTGATCCTTTCAGTAAAAAGATCTTCCTGGCCGGTCACAGCGGCATGGGCATAGTTCACTTCCAGCAGGGGTAATAAAGTCATGGCAGCCGCCGTACCACCTGCCAGCAAAGCAAGACGGCGTAAAAATTCATTCCGGCTGAGAGGCTTGTGAGTGTATTCATCATAGAGGTTAATAATACGCTGGTCCATAGAAATTAAATTGGTGAATATTAAAGTTAAGGAGAATAAAGGGATGATAAGTGGTAGCCAAAAAGAATCAAATAGACGTATCTTTAGCCCCAAAATTTTTTTATATGAAAATAACATTCATTCTGCCCGTTGCCTGTATGATCCTCGTAACTGCCTGTAATAATTCTTCCGATAAAAAAGATAAGAAAGAAGATACGGTCATGAACAATATGGATCACGACACGATACACCATATGCCAGGTCCCGGCGCCAATGTTCCTGCATTGCCACCCGTACCCGAAGGAGCCAAAGTGTTTTTCAAAAACCTGAAAAATGATGCCACGATTTATTCACCGTATAAACTGGAAATGGGAGCAGAAGGTATTAAAGTGGACACAGCCGGACCCGTGGTTGCCGGATCGGCCCATCACCATTTATTTATTGATGCGGAAGATTCATTGGCAGCCGGAACCATTGTTCCCAAGGATTCAACGCATATACATTTCGGAAAGGGACAAACTGAGTATGAATTAACTTTAACACCCGGCAAACATAAACTGACCCTGCAAATGGCCGACGGGCTGCATCGTTCGTATGGCAGCAAATTAGCTGCAACCATAACTGTCAATGTGAAGAAATAAGAAAAGTGCCGGGATTTGAAAAGGGAACAAACTGTTTTCTTAATTAAACAGTTTGCATGAAAAAGGATTTCCAGTCGCGGGCCGGAAACAAATACCCGGAGAATGGAATAACGGAAACAGCCGCAAAAGATTTTAATACCGGTTACGGATAAATAAAAAGACCCTGCCTCGCTTTAAGCGGACGGGGTCTTGTTTGAAATGTCTTTAGTGTAAAATATCTTATCCGACCTTTTTTACATTGACGGCATTCATGCCTTTTTTCCCTTCCTGCAGGTCAAATTCCACTTTGTCTCCTTCATTCACCTGGTCGATCAGGCCGCTGGAATGAACAAAAGTTTCTTTGTTTGAATCATCGTGTTTAATGAAGCCGAATCCTTTTTCACGGTTGAAAAATTTAACGGTTCCCTGGTTTTTGTTGCTCATTGTATTTGTGTTAATTATTAAAGGGGGTAAAGGTAGGGTTTTAATACCGGAACCTCAATTTTCAAATTTTCGCGGCCCCGAACACTCAGGATTCAATATTCAGGTCAGGGTTTCTCTTGATCCTTTTTGTTTTCTCCGGCCCGCATAAGACTCAATACGTCAACAAGCAATCCTACCGAGTTCTTGCGGTTAAATTTACAGGCAACCAACCCATGTTTTCATACGTCTTCAGGTCAACCTGTTTCATATTGTTGTTCCGGGAGTTAAAAATTGGCTCATTTATTATTAATCAGTAACTTTTCTCTCTAAAATTTATTTTATGAATACTATTGAAATGCGTCTTCAGAAACTGGAGGCAACCAATCGCCGTTATAAAACAATATTGGTAGTGATGATCGCTTCGTTCGCTACTTTTTTTATGGCATTCAAAAACCCCAAAACCGTACCGGATGTCATCCAGGCAAAGAGGTTCGAGGTGGTGGATTACAGTGGTAATGTATTGGTTACTCTTTCCCAGGATGATGGCAAAGGACTCATTAAAACCTACAATAAGGAAGGGAAAAAACTGGTGAATATCACTTATACCACCAATAAAGAAGGTTATATTGGTTTGGAGGATGGCAATGGCCAGGAAACCATGCGGTTCAGCAGTTCCAACGAAGGCGGTGGAGGTTATATAGGCATATTTAATCCTGCCGGTAAAAGAACCCTGACCTTATGCAATGATGAAACCGGCGGCAATATTTATATGAGCAACAGTGAGGGTAACACCCGGGGTGTATTGCAATGTAATGCGGATGCAGGCGGATTTCTGGGGCTTTATAATTCCTCGGGTTATACGGCCATCAAACTTACACAAACCAGCAGCGGGAATGGTGATTTGTATGTGAATAATAAATTGGGAGATGAAAGAGCAAGGATCTCGGTCAGCAGTTCTGCCGGTAATTTCCAGCTAAGGAATAACAGCAAGACGATGATCGTGGAATTGGGAGGTACATCCGGCGAAAACGGAACGATCAATACCTACAATTCAAGCGGAACTTTTGTACAGGGAATCGGCAGTAGTTATTAGTGAATGGTGAATAGTCAATTGTCAATCTCTGAAAATTGATCATTCACCATGGACCATCAGGCTTCTGCTTCCATATATGATTCTATCGGCTCACAGGTGCATATCAGATTCCTGTCTCCATGTGTATTATTCACCCTCGCTACCGAAGGCCAGAATTTATTTTGCGTCACATAATACAATGGAAAAGCTGCTTCTTTTCTTGAATAGGCATGTTTCCAATCGTCGGCCGTAACCACAAACTGGGTATGCGGTGCATTCTTTAACGGATTATCTTTTTTGTCGGCCCTTCCTTCTTCAATAGCTTTTATTTCATCATGAATTGAGATCAATGCATCACAGAAACGATCCAGTTCAGCCTTGTCTTCGCTTTCGGTGGGTTCGATCATGATCGTTCCGGGAACGGGGAAGCTCATGGTGGGAGCATGGAATCCGTAATCTATTAAACGTTTGGCCACATCTTCTGCTTCCACTTCGGCTGATTTCTTAAATGGACGCAGGTCAACAATAAATTCATGGGCGCACTGACCATTGTTATTCGTATATAAAATTTCAAATTTTCCTTCCAGCCTGGCCCGCATATAATTTGCATTCAGGATGGCATATTCGGTGGCCGCTTTCACTCCTTCGTTTCCAAGCATCCGGATATATCCATAAGAAATAAGAAGGATGGAAGCGCTTCCGTAAGGGGCAGCGGAGACTGCACCAGTCTGACGGTTACTGTCTGACTGATTTTTACTCGTCAGACCGGGATGGTCAGACGTATGTCCGGGTAAATGTTTCCTGAGATGCTCTTTCACACAAATCGGTCCCATGCCCGGTCCGCCTCCGCCATGCGGTATAGCAAATGTTTTATGTAAATTCAAATGACAAACATCGGCGCCGATCAGGCCCGGTGCGGTCAAACCAACCTGTGCATTCATATTGGCTCCATCCATATACACCTGCCCGCCATGCTGGTGAACGATCTCCGTGATTTCTTTTACGGTTTCTTCATATACACCATAGGTACTGGGATACGTGATCATGATGCCCGCAAGATCATGACTGTATTGCGATGCTTTTGCTTTCAGATCATCCACATCAATATATCCGTTGTCCAGCGCTTTCACAACAACCACTTTCATCCCGGCCATCACCGCGGAAGCCGGGTTGGTACCATGTGCAGAGATCGGGATCAGCATCACTTGCCGGTTATGATGACCATTTGCCTGATGAAAAGACCTGATGGTTAACAGACCGGCATACTCTCCCTGCGCACCGCTGTTGGGTTGCAGGCTGCAGGCATCGAATGCGGTTATTTCACAGAGGTATTTGCTTAGTTCATCAAGGATGAACCGGTAGCCTTCGGTCTGATCAGCCGGGGCAAACGGATGGATCATGCTCCATTGTCTCCAGCTCAGGGGCATCATTTCAGTGGCAGCATTCAGTTTCATGGTACAGCTGCCGAGGGAAATCATGGAGGTGTTTAATGAAAGATCTTTATTCTCCAGTTGTTTGATATACCGCATCATCTGGCTTTCGCTGTGATGCGTGTTGAAAACGGGATGTGTAAGGAAAGAAGAAGTTCTGGACAATGCAGCCGGTATATGATTCAGTTCCTCATCCTGGTGTATGTCAAAAGCCACCGGGTCCTTATCGTTCTCAAAACAATTGATCAGGTCATACAGGTCACCCACATCTGTTGTTTCATCGAGCGAAATGCCGATATGGTTGTGGTCAATATACCTGAAATTAATATGCTGGCGTTCTGCTTTCGACCGGATAGAAGCAACTTCATTTGTTTTTACCACAATGGTGTCAAAGAAATTAGCTGAGACCAATTCATATCCTCTTTCTCTGATTGCTTCTGCTACTGTCTGTGTAAGTAAAGCAATCCTCGTGGCTATATTCTTCAACCTTCCGGGTCCGTGATACACGGCATACATGGCAGCCATATTGGCCAGCAGGGCCTGGGCCGTGCAGATATTGGAAGTGGCTTTTTCTCTTTTGATATGCT
>CAZQGZ010000113.1:0-11421 GCA_964592935.1 uncultured Chitinophaga sp.
GCTTATATCTGCGGTGAAGAAACAGCCCTGCTTGAATCACTGGAAGGTAAAAGAGGTAACCCGCGGATTAAACCACCCTTCCCGGCTGTAAAAGGTTTGTGGGATTGCCCGACCGTGGTGAATAATGTGGAAACCATTGCGGCGGTAGTTCCTATAGTAAATGAAGGAGGCAATGAATATGCAAAGATCGGAACGGGTAAATCAACCGGTACCAAACTGATCTCGGCCTGCGGCAATATCAATAAGCAGGGTGTGTATGAAATTGAAATGAACATTTCAGTTGAAGAATTTATTTACAGTGATGAATATTGCGGTGGCATAGCGAATGGCAGAAAACTGAAAGCCTGCATACCGGGCGGTTCATCGGTTCCAATCTTACCAGCCAATCTTTTATTGACTACTGCGAAGGGGGAGAAAAGAATGATGACCTATGAAAGCCTGGCCGATGGAGGATTTGCAACAGGATCGATGATGGGTTCGGGAGGATTCATTGTACTGGATGACAGGCAATGCGTGGTCAGACATACGTATACGCTGGCCAGGTTTTATCGTCATGAAAGTTGCGGTCAATGTTCGCCCTGCCGCGAAGGAACCGGCTGGATGGAAAAAATATTATGGAACATTGAAACAGGAAAAGGAAAGATGAGTGATATTGACCTGTTATGGGACATACAGAGTAAGATCGAAGGCAATACCATTTGCCCGTTGGGAGATGCAGCAGCATGGCCGGTAGCAGCAGCGATCAGGCATTTCCGGGATGAGTTTGAATGGCATATCACGAACCCGGATGATGCGCAAAGAGGAAATTTCGGATTAGCACATTATGCTGATCCCTTAAAGGTGGCGACACCCGTATAAAAAGTTTAACCGCAAAGACGCTAAGACGCAATGAATCGTAAAGTGCTTAGCGCAACTTAACGACCTTGCGCCTTGGCGGTTAAGAAATAATTATGGCTGAAGAGATTAAAAAAGAAGCACCTTCAAATTTTAAAGTCACGATCGACAATATCACGGTCGATGTGGCCCCGGGTACAACGATATTAAATGCGGCCCGTAAAATAGGCGGTGATGTGACACCCCCCGCCATGTGCTATTACAGCAAGTTGCAGGGGAGCGGCGGGAAATGCCGTACCTGCCTGGTGGAAGTAGCAGCCGGTTCAACAGCAGATCCAAGACCCATGCCGAAGCTGGTGGCCAGTTGCCGGACCAATGTGATGGATGGAATGGTGGTGAAAAATATCACCAGTGAAAAAGTGCAGGATGCGAGAAATGGCGTGGTGGAATTTTTACTGATCAATCATCCGCTCGATTGTCCCATCTGCGACCAGGCCGGCGAATGTCACTTGCAGGACCTCGGGTATGAACACGGCAAAGCAGGGACTCGCTATCAATTCAAAAGAAGAACATTTGAAAGGGAAGATATCGGACCCTATATTCAGTTGCACATGACAAGATGCATTCTTTGTTACCGCTGCACCTATGTGGCCGATCAGTTAACGGATAAAAGAGTACATGGTATCCTCGAACGAGGTGATCATGCAGAGATATCAACCTATATTTCCAAAGCGATCGATAATGACTTCAGCGGAAATATGATCGATGTCTGCCCGGTGGGGGCATTAACCGATAAAACATTCCGGTTTAAGAACAGGGTATGGTTTACCAAACCGGTGGATGCTCACCGGCATTGCGACAAGTGCTGTGGTAAAGTAACCCTGTGGCAACGCGGCGATGAAGTTTTGAGAGTAACCGCAAGAAAAGATGAATGGGGAGAAGTGCAGAGTTATGCTTGTCCCGATGACGAAGGCGGAGGAAACAAACCCGGCTGGATCTGTAACGAATGCCGGTTTCATAAAAAGAAAACAAGTGATTGGGTAATCGAAGGGCTCAGCAATATTAACCGGCATTCGGTGATATCACAAGGTAAATACCCGGGATTGGTAATACCGAAAGAAACGATTACTGACGTGATGGATGGCAGGGATCCGAAATTACTGATGGATATTCACAGCATCAGTGATGTGAATGACCCTTCCGTGAATCTGAGTTTGATTGAGGGCCCGGCGACAAGTGAAACATTTAAGAAGGTGAATAGTGAAAATTAATAGGTGAATATCGTAACATTGAACCTTGACAATAAATAAAAGAGAAACATGACTTTATTGGCAATAGATCTATGGTTCATTCTGGGGAAAGCGATCCTGATCTTCTGTATCGTGGGTTTGTCTTTCTTTATTGCCATGTACACCACCTATGCGGAAAGAAAAGTGGCTGCCTGGCTGCAGGACCGCCGCGGTCCCAACCGGGCCGGGCCTTTTGGAATTTTTCAACCACTGGCAGACGGCGGTAAATTATTTTTCAAAGAGGAAATCATACCGCTGACCTCCAATAAATTTTTATTTATTCTCGGGCCTTCGCTGGCGATGATCACAGCTTTACTCACCAGTACGGTGATCCCCTGGGCTGCACCATTTGTTACGGCAAAAGGAGGAGTGATCCCGATGCAGGTGGCGGATGTGGACATGGGAATCCTGCTCGTATTCAGTATTGTAAGTGTGGGAGTGTATGGTATCATGATCGGTGGCTGGGCCTCGAATAATAAGTTTTCATTGATAGCAGCCATACGCGGCGCTTCACAAATGGTGTCGTATGAATTGCCGATGGGTCTGGCTTTGATCGCTGTTTTATTCATGACCGGTTCATTAAAGATGAGCGAGATCGTAGCCAACCAGGTGCAGCATGGATGGCATATCGTTTACCAGCCGCTGGGCTTTTTAATATTCTTTATTTGCGCATTGGCCGAATGCAACCGGACTCCGTTTGATCTGCCCGAAGCCGAGAATGAATTGAACTTTGGATATCACCAGGAATATTCTTCGATGAAACTTGGATTTTATTTGTTTGCTGAATACATCAATATGTTTATCAGCAGCGCCGTGATGGTCACGATATTTTTCGGGGGATATGATATTCCTTTTGTGAACGAAGCAACCTGGGGTCTGAGTTCATTCTGGATGTCTTTTATCAGTTTCAGTGTGCTGATGATCAAAATATCCATGATGTTGTTCCTGTTCCTCTGGATCCGGTGGACGATCCCCCGTTTCCGGTATGACCAGTTGATGAACCTGGGTTGGAAAAAATTAATACCGCTGGCTTTGTTCAATATGATCATTACAGCGGCGGTGATGTTGTGGTTGAAGAAATAGTTTGAAAGAACAAAGACCGAAAGACGGGAAGACCGAAAGTCAGAAAGACGGTCGATAAAATGAAACATTCTTTCCGACTTTCCGACTACCTGACTTTCGGACTGATAAATATATATTTGCGAACTTTTATAAAATATGTTAACACAAAGAGCAAAACAGGTTGACCGTAAGCCGATGACTTTCCTGGAAAGCATTTACCTGTGGAATATCCTGAAGGGTATGGGCATAACGATCAGCCACCTGTTCAAAAAGAAAGCAACCATTCAATACCCCGAACAAAAAAGACCGGTTTCCAAAGTGTTCAGGGGTTTGCATGTGCTGAACAGGGATGAGGAAGGAAGGGAGAATTGTACGGCCTGTGGTTTATGCGCGGTGGCCTGTCCCGCAGAAGCGATCACCATGGAAGCGGCTGAACGTTTGCCGGGTGAAGAACACTTATACCGGGAAGAAAAATATGCGGCCAAATACGAGATCAACATGCTGCGCTGTATTTTTTGCGGGTTGTGTGAAGAAGCCTGCCCGAAAGACGCGATCTATTTGTCGGAGACCTTTGCACCGGCCAACTATGGGAGAAAAGGATTTATTTATAAAAAAGAAGATTTGCTGATACCGCATCCGGTTGAACAACCGGAGGCGTATAAAAAGGCGTTGGGTGAAAAAAGTTCAAAGGGTTAAGAGTTGAAAGTTTAATGTTTGGTTTAAAGTTGAATATGATTAATAAATAGTAAAGACACGAAGGCTCGCAGCTCATAGCCAACAGCTAATAGAATATGTCAGTTACGCAAATATTATTTTGGTTACTTTCTGTTGTGGCCCTTTTCAGCGCCCTGATGGTGATCACCAGTAAGAATCCCGTGTACAGTGTGCTCTGGCTGATCGCCACATTTTTTGCTATTTCCGGGCACTATATATTATTAAATGCTCAATTCCTTGCCATAGTAAATATCATTGTATATGCCGGGGCCATCATGGTGTTGTTCCTTTTTGTGATCATGCTGATGAACCTGAACAAGGAAACAGAACCCCGGAAGAATAGATGGTTGAAGATGGCCGGCGCTGTGGGTGGCGGATGTTTATTGCTGGTATTGGTGGCCGCTTTGAAAGATGCAGATATAAAAAACCAGCAGGCCATGGTTTATTCCGGTGATATCGGGCTGATCAAGAACCTGGGAAAGGAATTATTCAGCACCTATGTGGTGCCGTTTGAGATAAGCAGTATTTTGTTTTTAAGTGCGATGGTTGGTGCGGTGGTGATCGGGAAGAAAGAGTAAAGCCCCCTGTCCCCCGAAGGGGAGACTTAGGTGGAATAGTTCTTATAGAAATTATTATTTAACAAACTTTAAAATTTATAAAATTTTAGGGTTCTAAAGCCCCTTTAGGGGTTTGGGGTATGCCGATTAATTATTACATATTTCTCTCTATCGCCCTGTTCTGCATTGGCATTGTGGGTGTGCTCACCCGCCGCAACGCGATTATTATTTTTATGTGTATTGAACTTATGCTGAATGCGGTGAATTTGCTGCTGGTGGCCTTTTCCAAAATGCATTACCTGAAAAGCGCAGCAACCAATGCCACAGCCGGAATGGACGGACAGATATTTGTTTTCTTTATCATGGTGGTGGCGGCCGCAGAAGTAAGTGTGGGTTTGGCGATCATTGTGATGATGTACCGGAATATTCATTCGGTGGACGTGAATTTTTTGAACAGGTTGAAACATTGATGTCAGAGGCCGGAGGTCAGAAATCGGATCCTGGCCAGCCTCCAAGTTTATAATATGAAAAATGCATTAGAACTGGTTTACTTAATTCCTTTATTGCCTTTGATCGGTTTTCTGGTCAACGGACTGGGAAGAAAATTTTTAACCAGGCCGGTGATAAGTGTAATCGGTTGCGGAACTATTCTTGCTTCCTTTGCGCTGAGCATATGGGTATTCATGCAGGTAAAAAGCGGAAATACCCATGTGGCTGAATATTTCAATTTCATTTCGGTCGGTGATCTTACTATTCCATTTGCATTCCAGGTTGACCCTTTATCATCTTTATTTCTCCTGATCATTACCGGCGTCGGATTTTTGATCCATGTTTACTCCACCTCGTACATGCACGGGGAGAAACCGGAACATTTTGCCCGCTATTTTTCTTTTCTTAATCTTTTTGTATTCTCCATGTTGTTGCTCGTGATGGGCGCCAACTATGTGATCATGTTCATCGGGTGGGAAGGTGTCGGGCTTTGTTCTTATTTACTCATCGGTTATTGGTTTAAGAACCAGGAATACACGAAAGCTGCCAACAAGGCCTTTATCATGAACCGTATCGGAGACCTGGCTTTCCTGATCGCTTTGTTCCTGCTGATCGCAAAACTGGGAACCGTTTCCTATCATGAAGTTTTCAGTGCAGCAAATCTTGCAAAACTTAATAGTACAGATATCACCATCATTACGTTGTTATTATTTGTCGGCGCTGCCGGCAAAAGCGCCCAGATACCGCTTTATACCTGGCTGCCCGATGCTATGGCCGGTCCCACACCGGTGTCTGCATTGATCCATGCTGCCACCATGGTTACCGCCGGTATTTATATGATCGCACGGAGTAATTTGTTGTATTCCCTTTCTTCCCTTTCGATGAATGTGGTTGCGGTTGTGGGATTAGCAACCGCTATTCTTGCCGCGACCATTGCCCTCAAACAAAATGATATTAAAAAAGTGCTGGCCTATTCAACGGTGAGCCAGTTGGGATATATGTTTCTTGCATTGGGTGCCGGTGCCTATACGGCCGGAGTGTTTCATGTAATGACCCATGCATTTTTTAAAGCCTTATTATTCCTCGCTGCCGGCAGTGTCATCCATGCCATGGGAGGCGAACAGGATATCCGGAATATGGGAGGGTTGAGTAAAAAGATCAGGATCACTTTTATCACATTTTTGATCGGGTGTATTGCCATTGCAGGAATCCCTCCGTTCAGCGGATTCTTTTCTAAAGACGCCATCCTGCTGGCCGTGTATGTAAAGAATCCGGTGTTGTATGGTGTCGCTTTGTTTGGCGCCCTGCTTACGGCTTTTTATATGTTCCGTTTATTGTTCATCACGTTTACCGGCAACTTCCGCGGAACGGAAGAACAAAAAGCTCACCTGCACGAGAGTCCATCCACGATGACCATTCCGTTGATCATTTTGGCAATACTATCTTTTATCGGTGGGCTGGTGGGCATTCCGGAAGTATTGATGAAAGGCGGAGATAAGTTTGGTGAATTCTTATCACCGGTGATTTCGCAACATGCAGGAGAAACGGTATCTCATTCCACAGAATATATGCTGATGGCTTTATCAACAGGACTTGTATTACTGACGATCATTTTCGCCTGGTTCCAATTCAGGAGATACCGGCGGAGAGAAACAACCGGTTTCGGAAAAGTACTGGAGAATAAATGGTATGTGGATGAGTTGTATGAAAAAATAGTTGTCAACCCCCTGCATCGTTTCGGTGGATTCCTGAAAGAGGTTGTTGAAAAATCAGTGATCGACGGGTTGGTGAACGGGGTGGGGAAGATGGTGAATTATGGCAGCCGCCAGTTTCGTTTACTCCAAAGCGGCCAGGTAGGAAGTTATGTTCTGCTGATGGTGCTGAGCATGGTCGTGATTTTTGTTTTACAATTCTTTTTGAGAAAATAAGAATGGATGAATGATAAAAAGATTTTGGAACTATTAATATTCAAATGCTCCGCCGCGGCGGATTAAGGATTTATGATTCCACTTTTACTGATATTGATCCCTTTGCTGACAGGCCTGGCTGCCTTCTTCCTGAAGAATGAAAAAACCGGCCGATCATGGGCCATGCTTTCTTCCATCCTGACGATGGCCGTTTCCATACTGGGTTTAACATTACTCAAAGATGAAAAATACCTGCAGCATCAAACAGACTGGTTGCCGGCATTAGGCAGCAGTTTTTCCATCAGGCTGGATGGAATGGGACAACTGCTTTGTTTGCTTACAGCCGTTTCTTATCCGCTGGTCTTTCTTGCCACCTGGAATACGTCGTATAAAAAAGCTTGCAATTTTTTTGCCCTGATGTTGCTGGCACAGGCCGGGCTCATGGGAGTGTTCCTGGCGATGGATGCCCTCGTGTTTTATTTCTTCTGGGAACTGGCTTTGATACCCATGTATTTTCTTTGTTCACAATGGGGCGGTGAAAAAAGAATTCAGGTTACGTTCAAATTCTTTATATATACGTTCATCGGTTCCCTGCTTATGCTGATCGGGATCCTGATCATATATGCTCATACAGCAGCTCATTCATTCAGTATCGCTTCATTTTATAATGTGGTTCTTCCCGCCAAAGATCAAAGCCTGGTCTTCTGGCTCATCTTTGCTGCCTTTGCCATTAAGATGCCCGTATTTCCACTGCATACCTGGCAACCCGATACCTACGAACAGGCACCTACTGCAACAACTATGATATTGAGCGGTGTGATGGTGAAGATGGGAGTTTTTGGAATGATGCGCTGGTTATTCCCCGTTATTCCCGCCACTTCTTTTTTATGGGGAGATTTTATTACACTGATGGCCATCATCGGTATGATCTATGCTTCTTTCATTGCACTCAGGCAGGATGACCTGAAGCGATTGGTTGCTTATTCTTCCATTGCACATATTGGTTTACTCTGCGCGGGTATGTTTACACAAAATACCATCGGTGTTCAGGGAGTGATGATACAGATGTTCAGTCATGGAATTAATATTATCGGTTTGTGGATCGTGGTGGAATGGATCGAGCGAAACACCGGTACCCGTAAGATCTCAGAACTGGGAGGGCTTGCACAAACAGCACCGGTGATGACTTTCTTCCTTGTTATCATTACCCTGGCCAATATTGCGTTGCCGCTGACCAATGCCTTCGTGGGTGAATTCCTCATTTTTAACGGCATCCTGTCATCGTTTACCAATTACTATGTTTGGTTTACCGTGATGGCGGGTATCTGTATCATATTGGGAGCGGTTTATATGCTGGCAATGATACGGAAAGTGGCTTATGGCAATGTAAATGAAATAACGGCCCGTGTTACTGATATAAAACGACATGAGAAGCTGGCATTGGGGTTCATTGTATTGCTGATCCTGTGTTTGGGTATATACCCGCAGCCCATGCTCGACCTGACCAGTGATTTGACCAATACATTGATGAATAAGTTTGAAGAACTCAGGCATTTAATGCCGAAACAAATGGAATAAAGGGTTATGAACGCATTATTATTATCGGCGGTTTTTGGAGTTATCATGATGTTCAGCGCCATCATGCTGAAGCATAAACGTCATGTCCGCCTGCTGGCCATTACCGGGATCATCCTTTTGTTGCTGGTGAATTTGCTCGAGTTATCCGGAACGGTCTTTTTTAAGTTTGACACAAGGGGAATGATCCACTTTGACCGCTTTGCCCTGCTGTTCAATACCATTGTTTTAATTTCAACATTATTATACCTTTTACTCTCGGCCCGGGATATGGAAAAAGTGGGGATCAATTACGGGGAATATCTTGCCCTGGTCTTCTTTGTACTCTGCGGCATAATCCTGACTTCTTCTTTCCGTTCATTGCTGATACTTTTCCTCGGTATTGAAATCATTTCGATACCGCTGTATATTTTAACCGGAAGCGATAAAAGGAACCTGAAAGGTAATGAGGCCTCACTGAAATATTTCTTGCTGGGCGCTTTCTCCACCGGGTTATTACTCATGGGCATCGCACTTATTTACGGTGCACAGGGAAGTTTTGATGCGGCAAAGATCAGTGTGTTTGCGGGATTCCCTTCACCATTGCTTGTAGCCGGTATGATGTTATTGCTTTTTTCCATGTCCTTTAAAGCATCGGTTGCACCTTTTCATTTCTGGACTCCGGATGTATATGATGGTGCGCCCACGGTATTCACCTCTTTTATGGCTACCATTGTCAAGGCGGCTGTGTTTATTGCTTTTATCCGTTTATTTAATGATGCCTTTGGTGTGTTGCAAACAAAGTGGCAGTTGCTGGTTGCCATTTTCACCGCGGCAACCCTTTTCATTGGCAATATCACCGCCGTATTTCAGCAAAGTGTAAAAAGAATGCTGGCATACTCCAGTATTGCCCAGGCAGGGTTTATGATGCTTGCGTTGTTTGCCATGAATTCTGATGCAAAAGAAGGATTGCTGCTTTATGTTACATCTTACAGTTTTGCCACGATCGGCATTTTTGCGGTATTGATAAAAATGAAAGATTACACGTTTGACGGATTCAATGGATTTGCCAAGCATCAGCCACTGCTGGCTGCTACCACAACTATCTTCCTTCTGTCTCTTGCCGGAATTCCCCTTACGGGCGGGTTCATTTCCAAATTTTATATGCTCAAAGCAGCCCTGGGCGCAAACAATTACCTGTGGCTGGTGATTTTTGCCGTTTTGATGGCTGCCGTAAGTGTTTATTATTATTTCCGGATCATTCAAGCCATGTATTTTAAAGAGGGTGAAGCACAACCTGTGGATATTACGCCTGCATTTAAATGGACGTTGGTATTATTGGCCGCCCTGGTGATATTGCTGGGTATCTTTCCAAACCTTTTGTTAAGCTGGATCTATTTCTGACCCGGTCTGACGGTCCCCGTCTGACCAGTAACCATATCTGAGGCTCTCCTGCTGACTTGGTTCTGGGTATTCAGTCACTATCTTTGTAACCAGTCAGACCGGGACGGTCAGACTGTATTGCAAATGAATTTCCGCGACGTCTTTTCCCTTGCTTTCCGCACCATCCGCAGCAACAAATTGCGAACCGGTATTACAGTAGCAATCATTGCATTTGGCATCATGTCGCTGGTGGGTATCATTACGGCCATAAAAGCAATGAACCAGAAGTTCAGCGAAAGTTTTTCCACCATGGGAGCCAATGCCTTCACGGTTCGTTTTAAGGAAAGGACCCTGCGTTTCGGAAACAGTAATAATAACAATCCCGGTATCAAGCTCACCAAAAAAGGACAGCGGAAAGAAAAAAAATCAAACCTGGGAAGGATCATTACCAAGGACGAAGCCGAACTTTTTATGAAACGGTTTGATTTTCCTTCCACAAAGAGCATTTCCATTTTCGGCAACCGCAATAATATAGTCTCGCATGAAACAAGAAAGACAAGTCCCAATGTTATGATGTTTGGAGGCGACGAGAATTATTTATTATTGAACGGTTTTACGATCCAGTTTGGCCGGAACCTGAACCGTATGGATGTTCAAACCGGCCGAAATGTCTGCATACTCGGATATGATGTGGCCGAAAAATTATTCAAAGAGGGAATTGAAAGATCGGTCAATGCAGTTGTACGTATCAATAATATTCCTTACCGTGTCCTGGGCGTACTGGAAAGCCGGGGCTCAACATTCGGTTTCAGCAGGGATAATGTTATTATCACAAGTTATGAGAATGTGGACCGGAATTTTCCGGCCGGGTTTTCTTTTGTGATCGCCGTAATGACAAAGGATATTATTAATGTAAATGCAGCTATGGGGGAGGCGGAGGGGGCATTCAGGGCCATCCGCAAACTGAATACGACCGAGGAAAATAATTTTGTACTGGATCGCAGCGACAGCATTGCCGAAAAAGCCATGAACAGTCTCCGGTTCCTGACCATTTCAGCCACGGTGATCGGACTGATCACACTGATCGGGGCAGCCATCGGGCTTATGAATATTATGCTGGTGTCCGTTTCCGAGCGAACCCGGGAAGTAGGTCTTGTAAAAGCCATTGGCGGGAAAAGCAAAATGGTCAGCCGCCAGTTTTTACTTGAAGCAATTATAATCAGTGTGTTGGGAGCCCTGTTCGGGATTGTACTGGGAGTTATTGTTGGCAATCTATTTTCCATTGTGCTGAAGACCGGGTTTGTAGTGCCATGGGGATGGGTCATGTATGGTATTATTATCTGCACCATTGTCGGACTATTAGCCGGCTTATATCCTGCCCTGAAAGCCGGCAGGCTCAACCCGATCGAGGCTTTGCGGTACGAATAAAGCAGGAAATGAAATAATTATTGTTAAGCGCCCCTGAATCCTTGTAGAATTATTATCAAATTATTTAACTGGGAGTTGTTCCATTTGAAAAAATCCTTAACTTGACCCCCCCTTCCCAAAAATTTGAAGGAAGGGGATTTTTTTATAAACTTTTTCTGTAGCATTGTAATTCCGAAAAGGGATCAGTATTTAACAATTAAAAAA
>CAZQGZ010000114.1:0-11349 GCA_964592935.1 uncultured Chitinophaga sp.
TGTTGATAATGGGGTTACCTACAGCCATTATCTTTCGCTGATCAGGGAAAAAGTATTGGAAGGAATGAAGCAGGCTCTTTTTAATGGGACGGCCTCCCGGTTGGGAAGCATGTTAAAGAACGGATCCCCTTATTATTATTATGCCAAGACCGGGACCACCGGCGATGAGGAAGCCAAAACGAAATCAAAACTCTTTGTAATTATAATTTCCAAAAAAGATATCACGGATCCCGATTTCAATTTCCGGAAAAATAAGTTCTATACCATTTATTTCACCTCGCAAAACGGCCCGGCCAAACAGAATGAAGAGTTCCAGGCTTCAGTTATTAAATATGTACAGCAATCTCCTGCCTTTAAAAAATATATGTTCTTTGATGACTCTCCTTAAACCCCTCTGGAGGAGGCTTTCGTTAGGACACATTTTTTTTGCACACGGATAACACAGATTGGATAGATAAACACGGATTTATGCTGCAAAGCAGCATAAAAAATCTTTGTTCATCCGTTTAATCCGCGTCATCCGTGTGCCTGTATTATTTGTGTCCT
The DNA here is from genome assembly GCA_964592935.1 of uncultured Chitinophaga sp. GTDB lineage: Bacteria > Bacteroidota > Bacteroidia > Chitinophagales > Chitinophagaceae > JJ008. The sequence continues at coordinate 547 of CAZQGZ010000114.1, forward strand.
AACGGTAGCTTGCGGGGGCTTCTATTTCCCCCATTCCCACAGCCCCCATTTCACGGCATCCGGAATTTTTTCACCACATTGTTTTAATGTCACCAGGATATTACCGCGATGATGCGATTCATGCGAAATAAAATAGCCGAGCAGGGGAATAACACCTTTTTTAAATCCTTTTACTTTACCTCCGTTATCCCAGCTATTTGATAGCAGTTCTTCCATTCCTTTTGCTGAATCCTCAAAAGCTTTTTGCAAGGCTTTTCTTTCAAAAGCTTTTTCTTTATCCAGCACTTTATATTTTTTGAAAATGTCTTTGGCGCAGATTTCCAGCCACTGCATCCTTATATTATGTACGTGTACTAATTGCAGGTAAACTGTTCTTCCGCCTCTCGTACTTAATGAATGCTGCATGCCTTCATCAGTGATATGATCGATCAGCAACAGGTTCATTTTATTATTGATCTGCCAGGTTTCCAATAATTGATCTTTCATAAAAAACATTTTGTTACGGAGAAGAACTACTCCCTCCCCAAGTCTGGAGGGCCGGGGTGAGGCGGAGCTGGTTGTAGTAAAAATAAAAAATCCCTCCACAATTATGAAGGGATTTTAATGTTTTTTTATTAATCTAAAACTGAAAAAAGAATCTTAGTTATCAATTTTTAACCGGCGAAATAGTGGGCGTGTTCTTGCCGGGTGTTGTCGTCTTTGCAGCCGGTGTTTCATTTTTAACCGGTGCTGTGGCAGGAGTTTCACCTTTTTCTTTCAGGTATGCTTCATAAGCCTCGGTGGAAAGAACTTCACCGGTGATATGAACAGACTTGGGTGCATCGATGCCTGCAATCTTAATGAATACATCTTTATTGATGGGCGCAACGGCAGCCGCATTATACTGCACTTTCAGGGGCGCCGATTTACCTGGCTGAATAGGCTCGGTGATCTTTTCGGGAGTGGTGCAACCGCAGCTTGCCCAGGTGTTTTCAATCACAACCGCCTTGTCTGAAATGTTTTTAATGATAAATTCGTACGTAACCGGGATACCCTGTTTTACTTTTCCGAAATCATGGGTTTCCACATTCATTTTAATAACATCTTCCGCTTTCGGGGCCGGTTTTTCTGTATTACCCGGTTGTGCTTGTACAGCCAGTGTACAAAAAAAAGCAGCGGCGATAAAAAGAAACTTCTTCATGGTTTACAAATTTTAAAAGGTTTGTTTTTTTAATAGATCAATTGATGCATTGGCCGGTGCCGGACCTTCAGGGGCTTTCCACACCGTGCCTTTTATTTTTAATTGTTTGGTCTGCGAGTTGTTGTACGTGATCGTAATATATTTTTCGAAATAATTTTCTGCTGCTGCATTATATCCCACTTTTATTTTTGCCGTAGCTCCCGGTGCGATGGGATCCTTGCTCCATTCCGGGGTCGTGCATCCGCAACTGGCCTGAACATTATCCAGTTTCAATTCGGTTGTCCCGGTATTCACGATATCAAATGTATAATAAACCGGTTTGCCCTGGGGGATCTTGCCAAAATCATGTTCCATTTCCTTTATCTGCAGCACATCTGCAGGCGTGGGCTGGTTTTGAGCCTCCGCCATAAAGAACAAAGGCAATAAAACAATAAGGGTAATGAATTTCCTCATATCGGCCTTTTAGAAAACTCCAAATTTATGACAAAGATGGCATATTTTATAGAAGGGTTGCAGGCTTATGTAGTATTTTCTTTACCCCCTCTCCACAAAGGGGTGAGGGGTTGGGAGTGAGGCGGGGTGATGCCAATCTCCCTATTTTTGTGAAATGGAGAATACCAACCCGGATATACTTACACAAGAAGGCAAACTTTCCTTCGACCGGTTCAGGGAAGAGGTCTTAAGTGATTTCCGGATAGCCTGTATCAGCCGGGAAGCCAGTCTTTTAGGCCGGAAGGAAGTACTCAGTGGCAAGGCCAAATTCGGGATCTTCGGGGATGGAAAAGAAGTAGCGCAGGTGGCCATGGCCAAGTTCTTTCAACCGGGTGATTTCAGAAGCGGATACTACCGCGACCAGACTTTTATGCTGGCATCCGGTCTTGCCACGATCGAACAACTTTTTTCCCAATTATATGCTGACCCGGATATTCATCATGACCCGTTCAGCGCCGGGAGACAGATGAATGCGCATTTTGCCACCCGCATGGTGGATGAAAATGGTGAATGGCTGCCCCTTGCTCAATTAAAAAATATTTCCAGCGATATTGCTCCCACGGGTGGTCAAATGCCCCGGGGAATGGGTCTCGCCTTTGCCTCAAAAGCTTTCAGGGAGATCCCCTCATTAAGACCATTTACCGGTCTTTCCAATGATGGAAATGAAGTTTGTTTTGTTACCATCGGCGATGCATCCACCAGCGAAGGGCATTTTTGGGAAACCATGAATGCAGCCGGTGTGATGCAGATACCCCTGGCCGTTTTTGTATGGGATAACGGGTATGGAATTTCAGTACCCAAGGAATTTCAAACTACCAAAGCTTCCGTATCAGATGCATTAGCCGGTATGCAAAAATCCGGGACAAGCAACGGGATCATGATCTATAAAACAAAGGGATGGGATTATGCCGGCATGTGTGAAGTGTTTGAAGAAGGGATCCGGGTGGCCAGGGAAACACATACACCGGTCTTATTCCATGTAGAAGAGATCACGCAGCCCCAGGGTCATTCCACTTCGGGTAGTCATGAGCGTTATAAGACCCCGGAAAGATTGCAATGGGAAAAAGACTGGGACGGAATCAAAAAAATGAAAGAATGGATGATCGCCAATGCGCTGGCCGCAGCAGAAGAACTGGAAACGATCGCCAATGATGCTAAATTATTTGTTCAGCAGGGAAAGAATGCAGCCTGGGAAAAATTCATTTCTCCCATCAAAAAACAGGTGGAGAGAGTTTGTGAATTCATCGACAAACTTGCAAAAGATTTGCCGGGGCATGCAGAAGAATGGAAAAGACTGACAACAGAGTTGTTGTCTAACCGGGAACCCCTGCGCCGTGATGTGATGAGAACGATCCATATTGTATTGGAACAGGCCGGGGAAACGGATAGTACATTCTGGTTGAAAGATTATTATAAAGATCTGAAAAAAGAATGTGATCAATATTATGATACATTTCTTTACCAGGAAGGTCCGAAAGCAGCCATATCGGTTCCGGAAGTAAAAGCTTTGTTCAATGAAGATTCTCCCTTGCTGAACGGTTCTGAAATTTTGAATCGCTATTTTGATGAATTGTTTATGGCGAACCCGAAGGTCCTTGCATTTGGGGAAGACCTGGGACAGATCGGGGATGTAAACCAGGGATTCAGCGGGCTGCAGAAAAAACATGGGAGGCAAAGGATATTTGATACGGGCATAAGAGAACTTTCCATTATCGGGCAGGGGATCGGGCTGGCGATGAGGGGACTTCGTCCCATTGCGGAAATTCAATACCTGGATTATTTATTATATGGACTTCAACCGCTGAGTGATGATGTATCCACCTTGCATTACCGCACGGCCGGCCAGCAAAGTTGTCCCATCATTGTCCGTACAAGGGGTCATCGTCTCGAAGGGATCTGGCATAGCGGTTCGCCGATGGGTATGGTCATCAATGCCCTGCGCGGAATGTATGTTTGCGTGCCGAGGAATATGACACAGGCAGCGGGTATGTATAATACATTATTAAGAGGGAATGATCCCGCATTAATCATTGAATGCCTGAACGGATACCGGCTGAAAGAAAAATTACCTTCCAACTTACTGGACTTTACGGTGCCTCTCGGGGTACCGGAGATCATAAAGGAAGGCAGTGATGTAACAATTGTTTCTTACGGGTCCACTTTGCGGATCATACAGGAAGCAGTGTCCGGGCTGGAATCACAGGGTATTAGTTGTGAGATCGTGGATGTACAGACATTATTGCCATTTGACCTGCATCACCAGATATTGGGATCACTTAAAAAAACAAACCGTATCGTTTTTGTGGATGAAGATGTACCCGGCGGCGCCGCTGCCTATATGTTCAATAAAGTGATGGAAGAGCAGGGAGGCTACCGTTATCTTGATGTAGCGCCGAGAACGATCACCGGTAAGGCCCATCGGCCGGCTTATGGAAGTGATGGCGACTATTTCAGTAAACCGAATGCTGAAGAGATTGAAGCGGTGATCAAACAGATGATGGCGGAATAATGTCTGACACCTGCAGGGTGTCTGACATTTTGCTTGTATCTCAAAAAATAAAAGAATGAACCACGAAGACCTGCCTACCGGACAGGCAGGCACTAAGACACGAAGTTATACTAAGTTTGCTTAGTGAATCCTTTGTGCCTTGTGTTCTTCGTGGTTCAAAATTTATCAGAGTCATTACTCACTTTTTTTCAAACAAAAATAGTATTATCTTATTTGCGTAATTTTTGACACCTACTAAAAACAAATACCATGGCAATTGTAAAAGTTATCGAAGTCATCGCCACATCCGAAAAAAGTTTTGACGATGCGGTCAGTGAAGCGGTGAAAGAAACAGCAAAGACCATCCGCAATATTGATTCCGTTTGGGTAAAAAGCATGAAAGCCCATGTTAAGGACGGAGCCATAGAATCCTATGGTGTTGTCTGCAAAGTTTCCTTCCGGGTGACGAATGAGAAGGATGGGAAGAAGAAAGACAAGAAGAAGAAAAAAGACAAAGACAATAAAGAATAAACGTTGCCATTTCCGCTCATATGAATATTTGAAAATGAGTCTTGTTTGTTGATTTATTGAGTCGTATTATTTTAACGAAGAAAAGACTCAATATGTCAATATACAACTAACAATATTCAAGTTTGAAATTTAATAACCTGTTATGAAACTGGCCCTTTACCAGGTTGATGCATTCACCGATAAATTATTTCATGGAAACCCTGCCGCGGTTATCCCATTAAAGAAATGGATACCCGATGAACTGATGCAGCAACTGGCCATGGAAAATAACCTGGCCGAGACGGCTTTCTTTGTTCCTTCCGGAAAAAAAGGAGTTGATTATGACCTGAGGTGGTTCACACCTGCATTTGAGATCAACCTCTGCGGGCATGCCACCCTCGCCTCCGCATTTGTGATCTTTGAATTTTTGAAAGGAAAGAAAAAGAAAATAGTGTTCAGTACAAAGAGTGGTTTGCTGACAGTGAACAGGAAAAAAGAAATGCTTGAGATGGATTTTCCTTCCTGGCCCCCGGAAAGGATCATGGAATATCCTGCAGAATTACTGCCCTCGCTTGGCAACCCGGAGATTGCAGGAATTTATCAAAACCGGGAATATATTGTCGAATTAATGAATGAAGATGCTGTCAGGAAATGTACTCCTGATTTTTCGTTGATGAAAAAAGTGGACAGGATGGTTATCATCACGGCGCCGGGCAATGTGTCTGACACCTATGATTTCGTATCCCGTTTCTTTGCACCCAATGCCGGCATTGATGAAGATCCTGTTACCGGTTCCGCCCATTCGCAATTAATACCATTCTGGAGTGAAAAGCTGGGAAAGAAAAAGATGAAGGCCAGGCAACTTTCAAAACGCGGCGGTGAAATTTATTGTGAACAGAAAGGGGGCAGGGTGATCATGGGAGGGAATTGTGTATTTTATATGAAAGGAGAGATTGTTGTTTGAGTCGGGAGTCGTTAGTCCGGAGTCGGGAGTCGGGAGTCGTGATAGTCTATCATGATCGGTAGTGCTCTTCCCAACTCACCATTCTCTGCTCCCTACTCGCCACTCGCCAAACCCCACTCACCATCTAATCAAGAAACCTCTCTCTCAGCTCCGGCGTCGGCACCATGCATTCATCTTTTTTCCCAAACCATGTATAGCGGTTGCGGGCAATGATATTGTAAAAAAAATCCCGGATGAATTTGGGGATGATGATAAGCCCATAAAATAATTTCCATCCTCCATGTAAATATTTGCATATCCGGATTGCAGCGGATGATTGAGTGTAAGTCTTGTCATTGTCAATTAAAATCACTGAGCTAAGAGAAGTCGGGTTGATATTATATTTTGGCAGCAACTGCTTTGCCGTTTCTCCCTGAAGGGTTGTAAATTTTAATTTCTTTTTCGGGTCCCGTTGGATAGCAAAGTTGACCCAGTAATTGCAGAAATTACAAACGCCGTCGAAAAGTATCAAAGGATTTTTCAAAATTTCTGTAAATTTAAATCAATATTCTTTAACATTCTTTGCTTATCTAATTTCCATGAGTAAATATTTTCATATGAAATCAATCAACTTATTGACGGTTCTTATTTTTTTTTGTACCCGATTATTTGCCCAGCCGGTTATTGAACCAGTTGCAACAAATGCGAGGTGGGGAGGGCGGTCAGTAGCCATTACCGTACACTCGGTCTTTAACAATGAGATGATAGCCGCATCGGCAACAGGCGGACTTTTCAAAAGTGTGGATGATGGCAATACCTGGAGACATCTTGATAACCTGCCTGTTTTTAATATGATGGATGTGAAATATAATCCGGTCAGTCATAATCAGGTTATTGCTACATCATTAAGAGATACCGACACTTCGCATAAAGTGGGGATATGGCTTAGTGATGACAGGGGAGAAACTTGGAGACAGCTTGATGTGGAAGTTCCGGTTCCCGCATCGGCCAGGGCAAATTTTAATACCCGTTTTTCCGGCTATGGGATCAGTTTCGATCACAATGGTGTTGCTTATGTGGGGACAGATTACGGGATAGCCATGGGCACATCGGGGCATCGCCGCTGGCAATTTATTCTGCATGATACTCGTATTAGAACGGCTGCGGACAAATTGCAATATGCCGTTTTTTCTGTATGTGCTTTCGGTTCAGGGAGATTGCTTGTTGGTGCCCGGAGCGGTGTTTATTATTGCAGGGATATGTACCTCCGGGAACCTTTCCGGAAGTCCATGACGGCGCTGAAATTTGATGATGGGACAACTCATGGCATTGCCCGTTCTCCTTATAATGAAAAGGATTTTCTGATTACCCCTAATGTGAATGAATTCTATCTTTCCATGGATACCGGTCTTTATTTTACTGCAAAAGCAATGCCTTCGTTTGAACGGGTTTCAAGAATGCCGGTGGTAGCTATGGTCCGCAATCCTGACAGGGCAGATTACATTGATGTTTATGTTCACAAGGTTAAACTTTTTAAAAAGACCTGTTTTAAAAGTGAATTAAATCTTATGGACGGGTCATGGGAACAAATGGATTTGAAACATGATGATATGTCGGGCTATGCAATAGTGGGTAATGAACTGAGATATATCACTGGTGACGGCGGCGTTTTTAAAAAAAGCGGAAATACATGGAACAGTATAGGTAAAGGGGGAGTTGGGTATAATGCATTGCAGGTATATCAGGTTTGGGGTCAAAAAATTCTGCATCCCGAACCCCCCGCACCGACCCCGGGATCATTCAGTGCGATTCCCTTTCCAACGGGTCCGCAGGTCCATTATTTTTTTGGTACACAGGACAATGATATCTGGGCAACAGAAAATGGAGGGAGAAACTGGTATTATTCACTGGGTATAGAAGGCGGGGGATTTGACGGGCCGAGAGTCGTTGAAAATTTTGCATCCCGGAAATTTGTCTTTGTGGATAATAGCCCGGGGAAAAACAGATATTATCTTGGTGATTTATTAAGGCGGTACAACTGGCCTGATCCCGGCCAACCATCCGGTAATCCAAAATATGCAGGTGATAATACTTTCCTGCAAATATTTATTGATACCGTGAGCGGCGATGTGAGAATCATGAAAAACCGAAACATGTCCCGTTGGGAAGAAGTGGCAAGAATAAGCGGGTATAGTGTTTGGCAAGGTGAAAAGCCGAGCATTGAAACCGATTTCACTATGTATTTTCCTTATGCAAGGGCCTTGCCTTTTACGAATGGTTTTTCCAATGTGGGTCTGTTCCAGTTAAAGAAAAAAACCGGCGAAGACCGGAGAATAACATATGAATTAAGAAGCATGGATACCGTGAGTACCATGGGCAGTATGATGGTCTATGCAGCCGATTTTGCATGGCCCACGGTGTATGGCTTTGATTACAATGATCCGGATAAATTACTGGCACCGGATGTAGAAAACAAAGTCATGAAATGGAGTACGAATGGAGGTCTTACCTGGAGACCTGATTTTAATCTTACCCGCCTCATTACAGAAAATGGTAAATATTTATTTTGTGAATCAGTATCCAATATGTCTGTATGGTCCGTCAGTTTTAATCCTTCCAACAGCAGGCAGATTGCAATTGGTACAAAGGACGCAGGACTTATCTACACATCAGATGGCGGGACAAGATGGTGCAGGATTCCCGGATCGAAGGCAATACCCAACATCACTTCCATTTGGTGGGATTTTGACGGAACCGCCCTGGTAAGCAGTTACGGGCGAAGTTTATGGCGTTTCACACCGGCATCCTTAAGCGGAACCCCGGCAACGGAATGTGTTACCAGTATAAATGTAATGAGGTTGCGGGATATCGTCAGGCCCTTGGCGGATCATCCTTTAGTAATTGATTCGGTCAATGTGTCTGTTTTACCCCAGGCAAGAATGGCAATCGCCAGAAACCTTTTGAAGCCATTGACCAACTTATCCCAATCAAAACCGGTTGCCGGTATTGTGAGTGGTACAGTCAGGGGAGGTGAAATGGTGGTGGGTGAAAACGGGAGAGTTACCATTCAGGGGTATGGATTCTCCACCTCATCACCGGTAAGCGCCGAACTCAATGGTATTGAGTATATCCATGAAATTCCGGTTAATAAAGATGGCACCATTAAGTATCCGATGGTATTTAAGGTGCCGCCGGGCATTTATACGCTTAACATCATTCAATATATTAACAATAAAAAGGTGGAAACGCCATTGATTCTGAAAGTTCCTTTTGCAGATAAATAGCCTTAAGACAGTTTCTTTATGAAGTTGTTCAAAAGGTTCTGTACAATGATATCGGCCGGTATTTCCGGTTGCTTATCCATTGTTATCAGGTAAAATTTATCATTTTGCAGTAGTTGAACAAACGAATAATTAAGATAGGGCCTGTTTCCTGGTAGATCCGAAATTTTTTATTGATATAGTAAAAGCATACATTTAATAAACATTTTATAATCCCTGCTGGCAATCTGGATAAGTTGAAAAGGAAATACGCTGAAATCGAAATCCATTGTCCCGGCATCATCAACTGAAAATAATTTTTAGAACATTACAATAAAACGAATGCTGTCCGGCAAATTGAAAAATTTATAAAAAAACCAAAACCACATTTATGAAACACTTAATTTTCGCTTTATCCGCCGCATTAATTCTTTTTTCCTGCGGGCAAAAAAAAGATAAAAAAACCGATGATTCAAAAGGGAAGGATACGGTACAGCAGCCCGTTGATACCAACACCGTTGTTACAAAGGATAAGGAAGCAGAGCCAACCATACAGAACTCCAACCCCACAGGGGATCCATACCTGATAACCGGTAATTCGGTGGGCCTGGTGATGGTCCATATGCCGCTCGCGGCCATGAAAGAAGCTGTCAAACCGCCGCAGACTTTCGGAAAACGTATACCCGATTTTGAAGGAGATACTTTGTACCCGGTCAATGAAGGGAAAAGGTTGTTATATACGATGCGGGTGTATTATGAAAAAGTAACCGAGATCGTCGTTTCCGATACGGGTCTTCATACTGCCGACGGAGTAAAAGTGGGAATGCTGTTAAGCGACCTGGAAAAAAAATACGGGAAGATCACCAGTATTGATATTGATGAACAGGATGATTTTGAATACACACGATTTGCAAGTCACCCGGGCATGACATTCCGGGTCACGGTAAAACAAAAGGGAAAACGTGCGGGCACCTATGCCAAGGATGAATTCACGTCAAAGACATACAGCCCGGATGCTTTTGTGTCGGCGATTGAGATACATGAGCCGTATTAAATGGCGAGTGGGGTTTAGCTAGTGGCGAGTGGGGGTTTAAAGTATGATTTTCACTATAGATTTATTGAAAACTTGGCATCACAATAAAACACGTTGGTATCATTATAGCATTAGAAATTAAACGGCGAAGCCCCCACTAGCCACTCACCATTTCCCACTCCCAAACCTATCCCATATTATGAAACACCTTCTGCACATCCTCATCCTGTTCTAACTTCTCGATAAGCTTGCTTACATCAGCCGCCTGTTCATCATTCACCGGAACCGTTACATTGGGTATCCATTCCAGTTCCGCGCTGATCGGCGTGATGCCTTTATCTTCCAGGGCTTTTTGCATGTTGCCAAAATCGGTGAAGCCGCAACGAACCACTAATATGTCCTCGCCGTTTTCTCCGGTACTTTCACCCAGTTCTTCCAAACCAAAGTCGATCAGTTCCAGTTCGAGGTCTTCTGCATTCAATCCTTCGGGTTTTAATTTGAACACACCCATTTTTTTAAACTGGAAACTTACACTGCCGCTGTTGCCCAATGTGCCGCCACCTTTTGTAAAATGCGATTTTACATTCGCCACCGTTCTTACATGATTATCTGTTGCGGTTTCAACCAATATAGCTACACCATGCGGCCCGTATCCTTCATACAGGATCTCATCATAATTGGCCATTTCTTTTCCCTGCGCCCTTTTGATCGCGGCTTCCACCCGGTCCTTGGGCATGTTCACAGCTTTGGCATTCTGCATGCAGCGACGCAAAGCCGGGTTGGTATCCGGGTCAGGACCACTTGCTTTGACCGCGATCACAATTTCTTTACCAATGCGGCTGAACTGTTTGGCCATCCGGTCCCAGCGGGCAAACATGGTGGATTTGCGAACTTCAA
>CAZQGZ010000115.1:0-10846 GCA_964592935.1 uncultured Chitinophaga sp.
GGGACACCCAAGTTAAAAACACCAGCCGGTAAAATCAAGGGTTTCAGAGGCTGATGTAAAAAGGGCGGAAAACAGGTGGATCACAAAGAACACAACGAACCCTGCCTGCCGGCAGGCAGGCACGAAGGACACTACGTATAACCCCTACCGGACATTTTTCTCAAATCCATTGAGCACCCTCTTAATCCCTTCTTTTAATAATATTGTTTTAAAATTCAGGATCAGGCCATGGCGGATATTGAGGAATCGCAGGTAAGTTAGCAGTTGCGCAATATGAATATCAACAATAGCTTCAATATTCTATGTATCAACAATAACTTTTCTTTCAACCACCATATCCGTACGATAGCCACAATCCATTTTAATTTCTTCAAAAATCACCGGAACAGGCTTTTCTGTTTCGACAAACAAACCTCTTTTTCTAACCCGGTAAGCCAGGCATGTTTTATAAACACTCTCCAGCATACCCGGGCCAATCGTTTTATGTATATAAAAAGCTTCGTCCAGTATGATCTTAATGATCTCTTCTTCTGTCATGATCTTCGTTGTGTTCTTTGTGGTCCATTGTGTACTTCGTGCTCCTTTCTGCGTACCGGGAAATTGTCTCTAAAAATAGGAGTGCCAAATTGGAGAAAAAGGGGAAAAACACCAGGAATTATCTGTTATTTCCGGATTGAATAATCCCAGAAAAGGATTCTGACAAAGTACCGGATAAATCAAACGTTATAAGGAATAAATCAAAAAATAAGATCCTGTACAAAAAGGTACTTCATTAATACAAAAGAAACCAACGAAGAATTAACAGGAAAAAATCTCATTCACCCGTGGTTATTAAAACATTCACTCCTTTTCCTCCTGTATTCAGCGTTGGGACACCCAAGTTAAAAACACCAGCCGGTAAAATCAAGGGTTTCAGAGGCTGATTGTAAAAAGGACGGAAAACAGGAAAAAAGTATCCGGGATCTTAAAAAAAGAAAAAAGAACTCCGCTTAATAAAGCGACTATGTCATATCTCCGGAAAGTAAAAGCAAGATTATGGTATTAGACCTGCTGTTCCTGCAGGAAAAAAGAATACGCTTTACGCAAACCTTCTTTCAGCGGTATTTTATGTTTCCACCCGGTTGCATGAATGCGTGAACTGTCCATCAGCTTTCTGGGGGTTCCGTCAGGCATGGTCAGATCAAATTCAATGTTGCCGCTGAAACCAATTATTTCTTTGAGCAGAAGGGCGAGTTCTTTGATGGTCACTTCCTCTCCCGTACCGATATTCACAAACAACTTCTCCCGGTAATGCTGCATCAGGTAAAGGCAGGCATCGGCCAGGTCATCCACATACATGAACTCCCGCTTCGGTGAGCCGGTACCCCAGATCTGAACCGAGTTCCTCCCTTCTTTTTTAGCTTCATAAAATTTCCGGATAAGTCCGGGCACGACATGCGAGTTTTGCGGATGGTAATTATCACCCTGCCCATAGAGGTTAGTGGGCATGGCAGAAATAAAATGACAACCGTACTGATCCCAATAAGCTTCACAGAGTTTAATGCCGGCTATTTTGGCAATGGCATAAGGTTCATTGGTTGATTCCAGCGGCCCCGAAAGAAGAGCGCTTTCCTGTAAAGGTTGTGGCGCCAGTCTCGGGTAAATACAGGAACTGCCAAGGAAAAGCAATTTCGTCACTGCAAACTGATAGCATGCATGAATGACATTGCTTTCGATCACCAGGTTATCATACAAAAAATCGGCGCGGTAAATATTATTGGCATGAATACCCCCGACTTTGGCGGCAGCCAAAAAAACATAATCCGGTTTTTCTTTTTCAAAAAAAGAATGAACCGCCGCCTGGTTTCTCAGGTCCAGTTCTGCAGAAGACCGGAAAACAAGATGATGGTATCCTTCCTCGTTTAACTTTCTGACAATAGCAGATCCGACCATACCGTGGTGCCCGGCTACATATATTTTACTGTCCTTATCCATTATTCAAACCGGTTCCGCGTTTTAAATCCAGACTGTTTCAAAAAATTTTCTTTCTTAAAATAATGGATATCTGACTCCACCATTTCCTTTGCCATATCCTCAACAGTATACCGGGGTTGCCAGTTCAATTTTTCCCTGGCTTTTGTTGCGTCTCCCAGCAATGTATCGACTTCTGTGGGCCGGAAATACCGTTTATCCACTTCGACTGCTATATCTCCTGTTTTCAATTGGCAATCCGGGTTATGGTTGGCCACAACAATCCCTTTTTCATTTTCACCCTTTCCTTCAAAACGGAGATCAATACCTGCAAATCCAAATGCCATTTTTGCAAAATCCCGTACCGAGGTTGAGACACCGGTAGCGATGACGAAATCCTCCGCTACAGGCTGTTGTAACATCATCCACATCGCTTCTACATAATCCCGGGCATGACCCCAGTCACGCGTGGCATGCAGGTTACCGAGCCATAATTTCTTTTTTAACCCCAGTGAAATTTCAGCAACGGCCCTTGTTATTTTCCTGGTCACAAAGGTTTCACCCCGCAATGGGCTTTCATGATTAAAGAGTATACCATTGCATACGAACAAATCATATGCCTCCCGGTAATTCACCGAGATCCAGTATCCATAGAGTTTGGCCACACCGTAAGGGGAACGGGGATAGAACGGCGTTTTTTCATTTTGAGGAACCGTTTGCACTTTACCATATAATTCCGATGTGGAAGCCTGGTAAATGCGGGTTTTCTTTTCCAGGCCCAGGATACGGATGGCTTCCAGCAAACGCAACGTACCAATCGCATCCGTGTTGGCAACATATTCCGGTTCTTCAAAACTTACCTGCACATGACTCATGGCGCCGAGGTTATAGATTTCATCTGGTTTCACCTGCTGTATGATGCGGATGATATTGGTAGAATCCGTCAGGTCGCCGTAATGAAGAAACAGTTTCCTGTTATCAATATGCGGATCTTCATAGAGGTGGTCTATACGTTGTGTATTGATCAGGGAAGTACGTCTTTTGATGCCATGCACTTCATACCCTTTTTTCAGAAGCAGGTCGGCCATATAAGCTCCGTCCTGGCCTGTAATGCCGGTAATAAGGGCTTTCTTCATTTGTTATCCTATTTTCGCAAATGTAAATCTTTTGACAGTATAAAAAGGAAGATCTGCAACATGTACTGGAAAAACTACTGGATACGATCGGCAAAAAAAATATTCATTCAATTCCCGAAAAAAACCGGGCGTATCTTTTCTTATTGGTCTGAGTTTATCCGTTTCAGAAGAATGAAAACCGGGAAGCGGCATACTGTTTTATTTAAAGACACGTATCCCTGTTTGTCGGATAAAATCAAAACCACTCCATTTGATCATCATTATTTATATCATCCTGCATGGGCTGCGCGGATCCTGGCCAAAACAAAACCGGCAGAGCATACGGACCTGTCATCCATTTTGCATTTCGGAACGATGTTATCAGCATTTATCCCGGTAAAATTTTATGATTACCGGCCGGCCGTTATTTCTCTTCCTGGTTATTCATCCGGTTTTGCCGACCTGAAAAAATTACCTTTTGCGGATCATTCCATTGAATCCCTTTCCTGCATGCATACGGTGGAACATATCGGGCTGGGGCGCTATGGAGATGAACTGGATCCTGATGGAGATCTTAAAGCCATGGAAGAACTCAAACGGGTTATCAAACCGGGAGGAAGCATTTTGTTTGTAACGCCGGTTGGCAAGCCCCGGGTTGAATTCAACGCCCACCGCATTTACAGTTATGAACAAATCCTCGGATATTTTTCACCATTAACATTAAAAGAATTTTCTTTGATCCCCGACACCGGCGGATTGATAGAACGCGCCGATCCTGCGTTAGTCAAAGACCAGCTTTATGCCTGCGGATGTTTTTGGTTTATCAAATAAATAAGCTATGATGAGAAATATTTTCAGAAAAAAAAACCGAACGCATCCCTTCGTGAGCAAGGATAAAATGATTAATTTTTACAAACAATTTTTACCGGAACATGCTTTGGTTTTTGATATTGGCGCAAATACCGGGAACCGGATTGATATCTTCCTTGAAACAGGGGCCCGGGTTGTTGCCTTTGAGCCACAGGCAGCATGCATTGAAATCCTTACCAAGAAATATGGAAATAAAATCGATTTGGAACATACCGGACTAGGCGCCACCGAAAGTTTACAGGAATTTTATATTGCCGATGAAAATACCATCTCCACGTTCTCAAAAGAATTTATTTTACAAACCGGCGCTACCCGTTTTAAAAGAAACCGGTGGGAAGAAAAAACGCTTGTGCCGGTTACCACATTCGACAGGATGATTGAAAAATACGGGAGGCCTCATTTCAGTAAGATTGATGTGGAGGGTTTTGAGTCTGAAGTACTGAAAGGCCTGACATCAAAAATCCCGGCCCTTTCCTTTGAATATTGTTTACCGGAAATGTACAGGAATCTTTACAGCTGCCTGGAACATATACATTCACTGGATGCAAACGCGGTCTATAATTATAGCGCCGGGGAAACATTTGAAATGGAACCGGGCGGCTGGAAAACGTATGAAGAATTTCTTCCTTTTGTAAAAGGAAAGGCTTTTCATAAAACCCTTTTTGGAGATATTTATATCAAATGCCAGGACAGTCATGTTTAAAGTTGGTACCACAAACGAATCAGAACGGATAAAATGGGTGGAAGAAACGTTGAAAAAAATCCCGGAAGGATCAACCCTGCTCGATGCCGGCGCCGGCGAGAGCCAGTTTAAAAAATTCTGCAGCCATCTCAACTATATTGCACAGGATTTTGGTCAATATCACGGTGACGGTGAGGCTGGTTTACAAATGGGAAGCTGGGACAATTCGAAACTGGATATTGTTTCAGATATCACATCCATTCCCCTGCCGGGTGAATCCGTTGATGCCATAATGTGTACAGAAGTTTTTGAACATATTCCTGATCCATTGGCTGCTTTAAAAGAATTTGCACGATTGATAAAACCCGGCGGTTATTTAATACTGACAGCTCCCTTTGCAAGTCTTACACATTTTGCCCCTTACCATTTTGCGTCAGGATTTAACCGTTATTTTTATGAAACACATTTACCGGCGCATGGATTTACGATCGCTGAATTGCAGCTGAACGGCAATTTTTTTGAATTCCTGGCGCAGGAGAGCCGGCGGGTAAAACGTATCGCATTAAGATATGCAAACCGTAAAATAAACCTGGTGGAAAAAATGATCATTCACCTGAATCTTTTTTTATTGCAGCGGTTGTCAAAAAGGGATAAAGGATCATCCGAATTATTGTGTTACGGGATTCATGTATTTGCCAGAAAAAAATGATACTTACCAATATAACCGGAGGATTGGGCAACCAGTTTTTTCAGTATGCTGCCGGCCGTTGCCTTGCGGAACGGCACCATACCGGGTTGCTGCTCGACCTGCGTCATTTTGAAGAAAATAATAAAAGAGACTTTCACCTGCATGCTTTCCATACGAATTTCGGGTTTGCAACAGCCGAACAGTCTGAACAGAGTTGCAACCGGTCATTGATCCGGAAAATAAAAGACAGGTTAATGCCTTTACGTTTCCGCACCTATTACAGGCAACCTTATTTTCATTTTGACAAACGCTTTTTTCAGGCCAGGGACGGAGTTTATTTAAAAGGCTACTGGCAGAGTGAAAAATATTTTTTACCCTGCTCCGGGCTTATCCGTAAAGAATTGCAATTAAAAGAAGAGTACATACAAAATGTAAAATCGTTTGGCCATGAATTAAAAAATAAAAATTCGGTGGCCGTTCATATCCGCCACGGCGATTACAAAGATCCTGTGAGCCTGGCTATCCATGGCATTTTACCTCTTTCTTATTATTACCGCGCCATGGAGTTACTGAAAAAAAAATACGGTGAGGTTCATTTTTATTTTTTCTCCGATGATATCCGTTGGGTAAAAGAAAACATCGACATACCCGAAGCCGGTTTTATTTCGGGAACTATTTCAGCAAATCATTTTGAAGATCTTTATCTCATGAGTCAATGCCGTCACCAGGTCATTGCCAACAGCAGTTTTAGCTGGTGGGCTGCCTGGCTGAACGATCATACGGGTAAAACAGTCATTGCTCCCAAACGCTGGTTCAACAAAGGCCCCAAAGACACGTATGATCTGTACCCCGAAGGCTGGATCAGGATCTGACCGGTTCTTCAATATATTGTAAAAACAAATTCATTCCTTTCCGCTTTTCTTCATCCAGCCGGTAGCTGATCTGCGAACCGTAATATTTTTTCAGGTTATATAAAGAGTAGTGCTGTGCTTCTGCAATTTCATCAATATGCTGCAGGCCCAGCCCGTTGGCTTCATCAAAAAGCCGGATAAATTCTTCCGGTATTTTTTTTGTACTTACCCAGGCGGCAAAAACAAAGGGAAGGCCGGTTATTTTTTTCCATTCCGAACCCAGGTCATAGATAAAAGTTGAGATTTTTCTTTGTTCAAAAGCCCTGTCACCGATCACCAGGCCCGCCGTCGTATCCTTTATTTCCTTCCGGTAATCATCATTGGTTGCATTCACCAGTTCAGGATTAATTCCCCAGTACTCTTTCATCAGGTATTTCAATAAAGCAACGGAACTCCGGCTCTGGTAATCGAGGTAAATTTTAGTTATTTCATTCATCGGGACTTCGCTGAACAATGCCACAGAAGCGATCTCGCCTTCTGCGCCGATGCAATAATCACCGGTTATATGATAAGAAGGTAATCGGGGAATCACAGCCACGGGTATCAAACCCAGGTCTATCTCGTCATTTATCAGCATATCAGCAAGACGTGCAGGATAATCCCCGACCAGTTCGATCCGGTCCTGTATGGGCGGTCGTTCCAAACCCCACAATAATGGTTTTGTATTCAGGTAATTGACGATACCAACCCGGATCTTCTTCAATTCAGTTATTTTTGTGGCAGCAAAGGTAAAGTTTGAAAGGACTTCTTTAAAATCAATTCATGGAACTGAATGCCCTTACATCGATTTCCCCCGTTGATGGCCGCTACCGCAAACAGGTTCATCACCTGGATGAATATTTTTCCGAATACGGGCTGATGAAATACAGGCTGCAGGTGGAAATTGAATACCTGCTCTTTATGGAAAGTAAAAAGTTTTTCAAATTACCCGGGAAAACCATCAAACATCTCCAGAAACTGATGGAAGATTTCGGCCCGGAAGATGCACAGGAAATCAAACAAATTGAGTTTACCACCAACCATGATGTAAAGGCTGTTGAATATTTTTTAAAAAATGAACTCGTAAAAAGCGGCGGCAAAGAAGCCAGGGAATGGGTTCATTTTGGATTGACCTCGCAGGATATCAACAACACGGCGATCCCGCTGCTGTGGAAACATGCCATAGAATATGAATACCTGCCGGCCCTGCTCAACCTGAATAACGAACTGAAGATCCTCGCAAAAGCCTGGAAGGATATTCCCATGCTGGCGCATACTCACGGCCAGCCGGCCAGCCCCACCCGTCTTGGAAAAGAGTTCATGGTATTCGTGGAAAGAATAGAAAACCAGGTGGAGCAATTCATCGGCATACCTTATACCGGAAAATTTGGCGGGGCCACGGGCAACTTCAATGCACACCATGTGGCTTTCCCGCAGGTGAACTGGACAAAAACCGGGAATGAATTTGTTTCCCGGCTCGGTCTTTCCCGCCAGCAGTTCACCACGCAAATTGAACATTATGATAACCTCGCGGCACATTTCGATTGCATGAAGCGCATCAACAATATCCTGCTGGATCTCTGCCGTGATGCCTGGAGCTATGTATCCATGGAATATTTTACACAGAAAACAAAGAAAGGTGAAGTGGGCTCATCGGCCATGCCGCATAAAGTAAATCCCATCGATTTTGAAAATGCAGAAGGAAACCTTGGCATGGCCAATGCAATTTTTGAATTCCTCGCATCTAAATTACCGGTATCCAGGTTACAGAGAGACCTGTCTGATTCAACCGTGCTGAGAAATATCGGGGTTCCTTTTGCCCATACCCTGATAGCCATGCGTTCGGTGGAAAAAGGGCTGGGTAAACTCGTGGTGAATGACCAGAAGATCGCTGATGACCTGGACAATAACTGGGCCGTGGTGGCGGAAGCTATACAAACGATTTTACGAAGAGAAAACTATCCCAACCCGTATGAAGCCCTGAAAGAACTGACGAGGGGAAATCATAAAATTAATAAGAAAGCTATGCACAACTTTATTGATGGGCTGAAGATCCATAATGATATAAAAAAAGAACTGAAAAGGATAACTCCCCAAAATTATACCGGGATGGAACATAATTATTAATAATAGCTGTATTCCCAACCATTTTTGCAAAAGATATTATTATTGTTCAAAAATAATTACATTTATAAATCTTAAATCCCGGGGCAGATGAAGCCGTTCATTCTTTTTTTTATTTCCCTATTCTATTCTGCAATAATATTCAGCCAGGTCAATCTTGGCGCTGGTTTAATGGCCTATTATCCTTTCAACGGAAATGCAAATGATGCCAGCGGAAATAATAATAACCCCGTGTTTAATAATGCCACTTTAACGACCGACCGGTTTGGAGTTGCCAACAGCGCATATTCTTTCAATGGAACAAGCAGTTATATGCGGATCCCTAACACCGCGACGTTGAATTTTGGAACGCAGATGTCAGTTACTGCATGGGTTAAAGTGTCCGGTTTTTATTCAGGACCTTGTCATGGAAACCGCATCATCATGAAAGGAGACGTTGATTACCTGACGGGAAATTACCTGCTGACCTATGATGATAATGGTTTTACCAATGGTCAGAATTGCGCCAATCCGGTACCCGATAACCAGCATCAGAATTTTTATGCAATCAATACACCCCCGCCTGCAGGAGGTTATACTCCTTTCATCCAGACCAATCAATGGTACATGATTACTTATACCACGGATGGAACCACAGCTAAATTTTATTTGAATTGTGAATTGAAAATTTCCGGCCCGGCAGGCGGGGCCACTTTCTCCAATACCTATGATCTGTTTTTCGGAAGAATGAATAATGCACAGTACCCCTACTGGTTCAATGGCTCACTGGATGAAGTCCGGATCTATAACCGGTCATTGACAACAGATGAAGTGAATCTGCTGGGAGGATGTGCTGTCACATCGAATGGATGTATTCCCACTTTCCAAAAACTATATGGCGGAAATAAATCTGACCTGGCATTTCACATAGAAGCCCATCCCGATGGAAGTTATATCACGGCCGGTTCAACCAACAGCTTTGGAAACGGGGGTAATGACGGGTATTTACAAAAAATGGATAAAGCCGGGAACCTGTTATGGAGCAAAGCCTATGGCGGTACGGGCAATGATTATTTTACTTCCGTCAAACCAACAACGGATGGTGGCTATATGGTTGTTGGCAGCACCGCTTCATTTGGCGGCAGTGCAAATGGTTCGGCATGGATGCTGAAAACAGATGGGGCAGGGAATCTTCAATGGTCAAGAAGGTTCGATGATGGAAATGTGAACGGGTCTATTTTATGGGACGTTGTTAATACAGCGGATGGGGGGTATGCCTTATCCGGAACAAACCGGTATGCTGGCGGAGTGGCAAACGGGATGGTCATCAAAACAGATAATAATGGAGTGATCACCTGGGCAAAAAATTTTGACAGCTTTAACAGCGATCAATCCATGAGCCTGATTGAAGACGGCAGTTCATTAATTGTTATCTCCATACAGTATGGCCAGAGTTCGAGCTTTTATGACGGCGTGATCATGAAACTAAACACCAGCGACGGGTCGGTTACCTGGGCAAGAAATTATGATATTGAAAGTAAAAGTAACTGGCCCCGTGAATTATTTAAAACATCAACCGGGTATAGCTTCAGTTGTTATGAAGATGTCAGCTTCAGCACCACAGCCCCTGAACTGGTTGTTGTAAATACAGACCAGAACGGGAACCCGCTTTCTTTAAGAAAAATCAGCGGCTCACCTACACGGTATGGATACTATGTTCCAACCGCTGATGGAGGACTGATCACCGCGCAGGGCGGGATAGTTGACCCGAATGACGATATACACCTGGTAAAAATTTCTGCTGCCGGAGTTGTTCAGTGGACCAACCGGTTTGGAGGTACGGGATGGCAATATGCCTACGATATAGCCCAATCAGCAGATGGAGGATTTCTGATTGCAGGGATTAACAATGTTACGGGAGCTACCATTAATGACAGCTCCAATATTTATATTTTAAAAACAGACAGTTTGGGTAATACGCCCGGCTGTAACACCGGTATTACCACTGCCACGGTTTCAACACCGGCCTTCACGGTAAACTCTTCTTTCACCTGGGCCTCGGTTAACAATCTCAGTTTTTCCAATACTGCCATAACACCGGTAACAACAAATCCCAATCCGTTTATCAATACACTTTGTTCTTCAAGCTGCCAGCCGCTGGTCAGTGATACCATCATCAACGATTATACGGGTGTACTATCGTTTGATAAATGCACCAATATTTTAAATGTGGCAGACTGCGCGAAATTCAAAAACGGCGATACCGTTTTATTGATACAAATGAAAGGCGCCGTGGTTGATTCATCCAACACGGCATCATTCGGTTCCATCACGAATTACAGGAATGCCGGCAATTATGAGTTTAATATTGTTAAGAATATCAATGGCAATCTGATAGAACTTAAAAACAAACTCACCAGGTCATACGACCTGCCAACCGGTAAAGTACAGCTTGTCAGGGTACCTTATTTAAACAGTACTTCTTTCAATTCGCGGCTTACCTGTCTGCCCTGGGATGGTGAGAAAGGTGGTGTATTGGTATTGAATG
>CAZQGZ010000116.1:0-10790 GCA_964592935.1 uncultured Chitinophaga sp.
GCATCAAAATTCTGGCTGGTTGAAACTACGGTTGTTCCTAATGTAAAGGTCCAGGTGCTCTGGCCCAGGTTAACTGCTCCATCCTGCCATTGAATGGTAACTGTAATGGTGCCGCCGCAGGTTCCAGATGTGTTGCTGAATGAGAATGAACGGCAAACAGCCGGTCCGCCGAAAGTCACTACACCATAGTTCTGGGGTCCGCTGATGGGTGTAACGCCACCGGATACCTGCATCGTACCAACCAGGTTTGTTGTATTGGCCGTACCGACATTTAAAGCACAAAAACTAACTGTTACTGTTTCACCCGGATCAATGACCGCATTGTTCGGAACACAGCCCTCAGCCGTTAATGTGGCTGTACCTGCTGTAATATTTGGGGCTGCTGCACAACCACCGGTGATGGTATAATTTGCAACACGGGTTAACTGATTTGCATATTGTGAGGTACTCCAGAATGAATTATTGGCAGGAGTTCCGGGGCCGGAATAATCCTGGACAGTAGTATTATAATCACCCCATCTGAAGCCACCAAAATTAGTAGCTCCATTGATGATCACTGCTTCTGGTAAAGTCATTGTATTTAAAGGATCGGATGAGTTTCGTCCTGTATATCTTATGGAAGGATGTGCTGGCGGTGTTCCGGTACCGGCAACATCATACATCAAAGCGATATTTCCGCAACCATCCATTGAAATGCCGGGCATCCAGCGATTATTTCCATCTGTACCCTGAACATTTCCCTGTTGAAACACGGTCCATACGCCGCCAACCCGCCTGAGTTCATACCACCTGACCTGCGCAACCGGGCCACCGCTGCCTTGAATGGTATGACAACAGACTATAGATTCTGTTCCGCTATTATTGCGATAACTTAATTTAAACATCATCCTGGGAGAAAGAGAACCTAATGTACCCCCTGTCTGCTGAGGCACTGCCCCGGAAGTATTCCATGCATTAACAGGTAATGGTGTTAATGCGCTGACGGTAATTGTGGATGTACCGAAATTTGGAGTGACTTCAAAAATACCCAGTTGTGTAGAGCCTGTAGGAACCACAAAAAGACCATTCTGTGAGGAAGTAATCATTCCTTCCAATCCAACAGTTCCCATTGCAATCATGTTGGTGAGCGATAATCTCTGCCTTACCATGGCTGCAGTAGGGTTACCGGCTAACATGGCTGCACGGTCAAATGCCCAAACTGATGTACCCAGGAAACTTGTACCACTTGAGTTAAAGTCGTTTGTGTAAGCATAATATGCGTTATGCCAAACTGAAAATTTCGGATAATCCGGGAAAAATGAAGCATCAGTATAATTGTAAATTTTCCAGGTGCCGAGCGGATTTGATGTTACAGAAACAGCCATAATCAATTCATTGCAACATGAAGAAGGCCCGAATTCAGCCATAAACCACCTGTCTGCTAATTGATCATAGAGAACTATAGGGTCTCCTGAACCTGATCTCCCTGTAAGTGACGCTAAAATACCCGTCGCAAGTACAGCACCGGATTTATTCCATATTCTGTATTGTGATCCGGAAGTATTATTTACTATTTGAATAACATGGTTGGGACCAGCGGCCATATTGTTATCTGTCGGCTGCAGACCGGGTGAGGTTAAACCATCAAAATTTACACCCAGGCTTGTTCCGGGAACATTTGGGTTTACTCCGGGAGAAGTTAATTGCCGGGGTTCAGTTTTACTCATCCCGGTTGCTTCACGGAATTCCCTGTCTATCCTTTCCCGCATCTCCTCTTCCAGTTTTTCCTCCACCTTTTCAATTTTTTTACCGATACCAATAATACCATATTTATCACGGGTTATTTTTAGGGGCTCGCCATACATAGTAGTATTATCAATTTCGGTAAGATTAGGGGTAACTCTTATTAAGTGACCTGTAACTGCAACAGGTTCCCCAATTTTCTGTATAGTTTCAGATTTCTGCTGGGAATAGCTGTTCATGCTAAAACAGAGCATCAATAAAAAACTAACCGGTAAAATACGAGTAGTAAATTTTTTCATAATTGTTTTTTTGGTTGATCGTATAAAAGTAAAAATGATTCTTAACATTAAAAAATAAACTCTAAAAGAAAAATCCCCCCCCTTTTTTGAGGCAAGACACCATGTAAAACATGTGGATAACTTTACCCAAATATTGCTCGTATTATTGTTATTTGGTATATACCACCCTATAATTCCCGTAAAAGAATTTGCACCTGAAACAATCGCTCTTAAATTTATACAGTACTTTGAAAATATTATCTGATGCCTGTTTTCCTTTGTTTAAAAATACTGAAACAATACAATCATGCTCAGACCGGTTTTTTCCATCCATCCTTGAGCCCAACAGTTCTGTTGAATACCATTTTATCACCTGCCGGGTCCCTGTCCAGGCTAAAATAACCCTTACGGATAAACTGGTATTTTTCACCGGATGAAGCATTTTTCAGTGCCGGTTCGGCCAAGGCGTTTGATATTACCTCCAAAGAAGCGGGGTTAATATAGTCTTTAAAATCTCCTTCCTCACTCCCAGGATCTTCCACCCTGAATAAACGGTCATATAACCTCGCTTCAATCCTGATGGCATGATCTGCACTCACCCAATGCAATGTTCCTTTTACATGAAGGGCACTGGTATCATGACCGCTTTTACTTCCAGGTAAATAAGTACAATGAACTTCTGTTATTTTTCCCATTTCATCTTTTACAAAATCATCGCATTGAATAATATAAGCGCTTTTCAGCCGTACCATCTGACCCGGAGCCAGGCGGAAATATTTTTTGGGCGGGTTCTCCATAAAATCCTCCCGTTCGATATACAATTCCCTTCCAAAAGGGATCTCCCTTGATCCTGATGAGGGATCCTCCGGGTTATTTTCACTATGAAGTATTTCACTTTCCCCGGGGTAATTGGTAATAATAACTTTCAACGGATCAAAGACCACCATTCTTCTCAATGCAATTCTGTTTAAATGTTCGCGGGCACAAAATTCAAGCAACCCAACATCCACTATATTTTCTCTTTTGGCAATACCGATCCGGTCGCAAAATTCACGGATACTTTCGGGTGTATAACCCCGGCGCCGCAAACCACTGATCGTCGGCATCCGGGGATCATCCCAGCCATCTACAAACCCCTCCTGCACCAATTGAAGCAATTTTCTTTTACTGGTAACGGTATAATTAATATTTCTTCTTGCAAACTCATATTGACGGGATGGAAAGATCTCCAGTTTCTCAATCAACCAGTCATATAATTCACGATGAGGGACAAATTCCAGGGTGCAGATGGAATGGGTGATGTTTTCAATCGAATCACTTTGTCCATGCGCCATATCGTACATGGGATAGATGCACCAGTCATCTCCTGTGCGGTGATGATGAGCATGTTTGATCCGGTATAAAACCGGATCCCTCATAAGCATATTGATATGGGCCATGTCGATCTTTGCCCGAAGCGTACGGCTGCCATCCGGAAATTCACCCGCTTTCATCCGGGTGAACAGATCCAGGTTTTCCTCTATTGTTCTCTCCCTGTATTTACTGTTCTTTCCCGGTTCTGTTGGCGTGCCTTTCATAACCGCCATTTCTTCACTGCTGCTGTCATCCACATAAGCAAGACCTTTGCTGATCAGTTTCAGCGCATATTCATAAAGGGTATTAAAATAATCTGAAGCGTAATGTTCATTTTTCCATTCAAAGCCAAGCCAGCGGATATCATCTTTAATGCTGTCCACATATTCCGTTTCCTCGGTCACCGGGTTGGTATCATCAAAGCGCAGGTTCGTATACCCCGGGAATTTCTTGGTCAACCCGAAATTGAGACAGATACTGCTGGCGTGACCCAAGTGCAGGTATCCGTTCGGTTCAGGCGGGAAACGGGTGATGATGGATTTATACTTACCGCCTTTAAGATCCTGTTCAATGATCTCCTCCAGGAAATTAAGACTTCGTTCTTCCTTTTTTACTTCTTCTTGCATAAGCAGGCAAAGATAATTATTCGTAAACAGTTTTTGATTTCAATAATACCCGTACAAACTCAGTTGTTCATGTGACGATGATCATCATCTGCTTTTGGTCCCGGGTTTAGGTTTGCGGATAAAACAAAAAAAATGGAACCTCATTATTACCATGTCAATATTAACTGGAATCATGACCGTATGGGTGTCATGTGCTCGCCTGAATTAAACAGTCCATCTTCGGGCGCCAACGGATGCATCGAAGTGGCTACACCGCCGGAATTTCCCAAAGGAATACCGGGAATATGGTCACCTGAACACCTATTCACCGCCGCCATCAGCAGTTGCCTGATGACTACGTTCCTGGCCATTGCCGAAAATTCAAAGCTTGAATTTCTTTCCTTTCAATGCCAGTCAACCGGCAAACTCGAACAGGTGGAAGGGAAATACCTGATGAGTGAAATCCTGCTGGAACCCCGCGTCACTATTCCGCATGAAAAAGACAGGGAAAAAGCGGAAAGAGTATTGCAAAAATCAGAAACCGCCTGCCTGATATCCAATTCGGTGAAATCAAAAATAATCATGAAACCGGTGATTGATGTAGCTGAAACGGTGATTTGATCAATGCACTTCCCGGTACAGGCAGAAATATTTTTTCCCTGCTGAAAATACAGGGTGATTAATCATCCTTATAATCCGGCAAGTGAGCATATTCGGGATTCAAGACACATCAATCAATAATTAAAATTCCTTTACTAACCTCACCCCTGCCGTTCCGGTAAAACCAGCAACAGGCACCTGCAACTTCGTTACGGAGATATCAATTTTTTTTACCCGGGGAAATGTCTTATGGAAAATTTCAGCAAGTTCCATCACCAGCGTCTCTAGCAGGTGACGGGGATTCTGCATCTCCGTTTTAAGCAATGCATATAATGCTGCATAATTGATCGTATCGGAAATACCGGTTATTGTTCCCGATGCCGGCTGGTATGAAACAGCGAGGCTGATCTCAAAATCATTGCCGGTCTTTTTTTCCTCTGCATACAATCCATGATAGGCCCGGAAACGAAGCTGTTTTAATTCGATGGTAATTAACCCGGGCATATTGAATGTTTGAGATCAATGAATTCCTTTTGCGCTGAGGTAACGTTCAGCATCAAGCGCAGCCATACATCCTGAACCGGCTGCCGTCACTGCCTGGCGATACGTTTTATCCTGCACATCGCCGGAAGCAAAAACACCTTCGATATTCGTTTTGGATGTACCCGGAATGGTTTTGATATAACCGGCTTCATCCATATCGATCCAACCTTTAAAAATTTCTGAATTGGGCTGGTGCCCGATGGCAACAAAGAAAGCGCTGACAGGGATCTCCTGTTTTTCCCCCGTCTTATTATTTTTAAGTCTGACCGCTGTCACATGTTTATCTCCCAATACCTCATCGGTATCCGAATTCCAGTACACTTTGATATTCGGAGTTTTCAAAACTCTTTCCTGCATCACTTTGCTGGCCCTCATGGCATCCCGGCGAATAACCATATGCACGGTCGTACAAAGTTTGGAAAGATATAATGCTTCTTCTGCAGCGGTATCACCTGCCCCAACAATAGCAACTTCCTTTCCTTTAAAGAAAAAACCATCGCATACCGCGCAGGCGCTGACACCATAACCATTTAATCGTTGTTCGCTTTCGAGCCCCAGCCATTTTGCAGACGCTCCTGTTGCGATGATCACAGCATTTGCTTCGATCCATTTCTCCTCATCGATCTCCACTTTGAAAGGGGGTGAAGAAAAATCAACTTTCGTAGCCAGGCCATAACGGATATCGGCTCCCATCCTGGCCGCCTGCTTTTCAAAATGCACCATCATCTCCGGTCCCTGCACCCCATCGGCATAACCGGGATAATTTTCCACTTCCGTGGTGATCGTCAATTGTCCTCCAGGCTGTATGCCCTGGTATAAAACCGGTTTCAGATTGGCCCTGGCTGCATAAATAGCAGCCGTATAACCGGCCGGGCCGGAACCAATGATCAAACAATTTGTTTTTTCAGCAATTACCATTCAGTTTTTTTTATTCCGTTAGTATTGAATTTAATGACGTGCCGGGGAGCAAAATTAGTGGTAAAATAATAATTGAAAAGACCGTTAAGCGACTAACAAAACAAGAGGTTGCAAATAATACTAACGGGGAATAATGATCGTCCGGTATTGTGCAGCATATCCCCCGAAATATCCAAGGCCGCCGCCATTGATATTGCTGATTACTTTGGTCGGCGATGAAAAAGGATTCCCTACCGTGGAATACGTATATTCCATAGTTCTCCAGAAATCAAAAGTGGCTTTATCAATATTGCAAACTTTCAGGGTTACCGTATCTCCTTTGTCAAAAAAAGAATATCCATCCGGAAGGTTTTCATTCCGGTCAACTCCCCGTTCAACCTGGATCTCATATTGACTGCCGTCGATCACCTGGTCATCATATACAGAGACAAGACCGGGATAAAAAGGTTCCCTGTTTCTTTTGGTAAAATAACGGACATAATCGCCAAAGCCGGGAGGATCATACGCTTTTACCATGACGGCCACTTTTCCCGGATCATTTCCCGGAGCTGCCGGCTTCCAGAAGAGTGAATCGATCCTCCGCGTGATGTTGGGGATCGTTGTGACAGATGTATATTCTTTTCCTTCGGACACGATTCGTAACGAATATTGTTTGTTCAACTGCCCCGTAAAAGAAGTGCCCGGGCTGGCAGGATCATTGGAATAATAATAAAAGTTGTACCCGCCCCCGGCCGGTACAACATATTCTTTAAGCTTATGGGTTAATGTTCCATTAGAAATAGAGACCTCCGCCTGGTGTACAAAACTTCCTGCCAATACATTAAGATCTAACTGTGAGAAATATGCCTGGCTTTTGGAAAGATAAACTACGGGCGCCTGACCGTTTTCAATGGTTGCTTCCACTACCAGTTTTGGAGCAACATCATTCAGTTTAAATTGAATTCCTTTTTCGCAGGAACCAAGAAACAGAACTAAAGGTGCCGCCACCAACTGAAAATATTTTTTCATAGACATTGCAAAAATAGCCTGCCAAATTGAAAAGGTCCTTTAAAAAAATAATCCCGTCCCGGTTGATCCGGGACGGGACAAGTATTACATGCCCATCATCTTAATAAGTTGATTAACCGAGGTAAGCCTTTAAAGCACTGCTATACCTGGCTTTCTGTAAACGTTTGATCGCTCTTTCCTTGATCTGGCGGATACGTTCCTTGGTCAGGTCATATTTCTGACCGATCTGTTCAATGGTCACTCCGTTTTCACCATCCAGGCCAAAGTAAGCATTAACGATCTCGGCTTCCCGGGGAGATAATGACTTCAAAACACGGCGGATCTCGTTTCTCAATGAATCTTTCATCACATCGTCATCGGTGTCATCACCACCTTCAAGCAGGTCACCCATGGCCACATCTTCTGCTTCATGCACAGGTGCATCCAGGGAAGTATGACGGGTGTTGCTCTGGAAAATATTATTGATCTCCGTTTCACTCATTTCAAGTAACTCAGCCAGTTCTTCGGTTGAGGGTTCCCGTTCGTGTTCCTGTTCGAAAGCCATATAGGCTTTGTTGGCTTTGTTATAAGTTCCGATCTTGTTTTGAGGCAGGCGCACCAATCTTCCCTGCTCGGCCAAAGCCTGCAGAATAGATTGACGGATCCACCATACGGCATACGAAATAAATTTAAAACCCTTGGTTTCGTCGAATCGTTGTGCTGCTTTGATCAGGCCGAGGTTACCCTCGTTGATCAGGTCACTTAATGACAATCCCTGGTGCTGATATTGTTTTGCCACGGAAACAACGAAACGAAGATTGGCCTGCACCAATTTATCAAGAGCACGTTGAGAATCTACCGGGTTCCTGTTGAACATTTTGATGCGCTGGGCAAGAGTGGTCTCTTCCTCCGGCGTAATCATCGAAATCTTAGAAATTTCCTGCAAATATTTCTCAACTGCCTGTGAATCCCTGTTTGTGATCTGGGTAGCAATTTTTAGCTGCCTCATAATAAAAAATATTACAAATTAATAAACGATGATAAGAGCCGGTTTGTTCAAGGAAAGTTGCAAAGGGTAAGTTAATTAAGACCGTCCGGGTCTGCCTGCAAATGTACAATTTAACCCCCGTTTTTCATAGCGTTTTGCAAGAAATAATTACGGTTACTTATCCACGCAATTCAGGTCTTTTGTTAAAAAGCCGTCAAATGCTTGCCAGGAAAGGGTTCCAGGCGAACAGTTATTTTAAAATCTATTTGCTTACCCGGTTTCTCAGGTCAGCTTCCCCGATTGTGCCGCCTTTCTTTTCAGAATGATCCAGATCGCCAGGCCGCACAGGAAAAGCAGAGATGAGATCACTTCGGCCTGTGTGGGATGAAGACCGAAAATATCCAGCCTGACGTTGACCCTGATCTTTTCAATCAAAAACCTTTCAAGCCCGTTCAGCATCAGGTAAAATCCAAAAAGGGTGCCCGGCACTTTGAATTTTTTTCGCAAAGACCAGATGATGAGGAATAGAATAAAACAACCCACGATCTCATAAAAGGGGGTTGGATAAACACCTGCAGGCAATTCATTGCAATATTTGCCTGTGCAACCGGGTATAGGTACACCGACTTCGTTTACATTATGCGGGTAGGTGTAGGACCACATCCAGTCCGGCAGCCAGCTAAAAGGCTTGGGGTTGGTATTTTCAACTCCCCAATCACCATCACCGGATACCTGGCATCCGATCCTTCCCAATGAATAGGCCAGCATCATGGTTGGGGCCATGGCATCATTCAGGTGCCAGAAACCGATCTTATGTTTTTTGGCATACCACCAGATGGCCAGGGCTGCCAGGATCAGGCCACCATAAAAAGTAAGACCCTTGGCGGAAAAAAGATAATCAGACGGATGTTTTAAAAAATCGCCCCAGTTCTCAAAGATGTCAAAGATCTTCGCACCCAACAAACCAAAGACAAGGGCAAGAATAGTTATCTCTCCCACCCTGTCGTGCGGCCAGATGCGGATGATCCTTTTTTCAGGTTTTGCCAGCTTTTGTTTGTTCTTATCCCACCATTTCAACCCGGCAAATAATAAACCAAGCCCAATACCTGCCGGCCAGCTTCCGATGGTGGAAAAAATAAATTGTTGCGGGTCCTCGGTTGCCGAACTGCTCATAATGAATAAAGCCACAATTTTATAACCGAGGATAAAACCCAATAAAAAATTTAATGCCAGTTCTGAAACCGTTGCCGGTCTGCCAACCATAACCTGCATTTCCGTGGGCTGAAACAACCCCTGTTTACTTTTTCGGCGCAGTTCATTGGCCAGTACAATCGCCGAAATAATAAATGCGATGGCAACAAAAAATCCGAAAGAATTTACAAACCGGAGAAACTTCCACTCAACGCCAAAAATGTCTTTGAATGCGAAATACAGGTTGGGATACATGAATAGTTGATTGGTCCGCTGCGAATATACTAAAGAAAGCGGTTAGCTCTTTTTTGTTGCTGGCTGGTTTATTGTGCCTGGCTATTAGCTATTAGCTGTGAGCAGTTAGCTTTTAGCTTTAACCCTATACCATGGTTTTTTCTTATAGATTGTGTAAATGCCTGTAATTAATAATGACAATTTCATTATCACGCAAGGCTAAAAGCTAATGGCTAACAGCTAACGGCTCACAGCTTTCTCTCAATTACAGTACTCGTTAAACGCCCCGATAAGATTTTGAGCAATGACCTGGGGTGGCCTTCCTTCTATCTGGTGCCTCTCCACAAAATGAACCAACTGGCCATTTTTAAATAATGCAATGGAAGGCGATGAAGGTGGATATGGAACGAGGTGCCGGCGTAATGTTTTAACTGCTTCAATATCAAAACCCGCAAAGCTGGTTGTCAGGTAATCGGGTTTTTGGCTGGCATTGGCAATGGCCATCAGCACACCGGGCCTGGCCGTTCCGGCAGAGCATCCGCAAACCGAATTGATCATAACCAGCGTGGTTCCTTCTTTGGCCAACTGGGATTCCACTTCTCCGGGAGACAGGAGTTCCGTAAAGCCATTTTCTGTCAGTTCCTCTTTCATGGGTACAACAATTTCTTCAGGATACATGTGTTTTGTTTTTTATGAAATACAAATGTAAAGATAAAGATTACCGGAACATGATGTATAATCCCCCGGAGAAATTCTGTCAGCAGAATTTCCTTTATTCGGAAATTCTGTCTTTTTAATTATAATGATTTACCGCTATTGGCAGTTTTTATTTCAATTTTTCCCGGTGGTATATGGTTTGATGT
The DNA here is from genome assembly GCA_964592935.1 of uncultured Chitinophaga sp. GTDB lineage: Bacteria > Bacteroidota > Bacteroidia > Chitinophagales > Chitinophagaceae > JJ008. The sequence goes on from CAZQGZ010000116.1 coordinate 10,283, forward strand.
TTTGCATTTCCGGAAAATCATTTTAATACTGCCTGGCCAAAAGCTTCGCAGCAAACAAAAAAAACATAACCATGACAAACGTAAAATTCAGCCGTAAGCCTTTTGAAGGGACATTCAACACCTTCGTGGAAGATCTATTCACGGAGCTGCCTGCCTTATTCAAAACAGAATTTAACAACCCCGACCGCAAAGGATTTGTTCCGGTCAACGTCAAAGAAACAGAAAAGACCTATATCCTGGAAGTTGTGGCGCCGGGTTTTGAAAAATCGGATTTCAACATCAGCCTTGATCAGAACCTGCCTGCCGGCAGGCACGGCCTGCTGACCATTTCGGCCGAAAAGAAAGAAGAGAAGGAAGATAGTTTCGGCTCCGCCCCGCAGGAGAAACACATCCGCCGGGAATACAGCTTCCGGTCTTTTAAGAGATCTTTCACATTGGATGAAAAAATGGATGCAACGAACATTGATGCTTCCTACATCAATGGAGTACTGACATTAAACCTTCCGAA
>CAZQGZ010000117.1:0-10761 GCA_964592935.1 uncultured Chitinophaga sp.
ATGCCCTGTTCATCCTGATCGAGGCAGGAACTGTTTTTTCAATCAGTTCATCCAAACTGCCGGCACCGATTTTTTTCAGCATTCGTTTCGTGTCCTGTTCGCCCGGGCCGATATGGCGGGGGATGAATTCGTTTGATTGTTGTTCGAAGAGATTCATAGTGTTTAGTTGTTTTATCGGGTGTTCATTGTTCATGGATCATGGCCGCTTTTCATTATGATGAACCATGAACGATCAACTATGAACTGTGTAAAGCGGGGCAAAGTTAAGGGCAGCGAATCAGAATTCCCGGTGATTAAAGTCAGCTTTCTTTCTCCATTTTCCTCAACTGATCGCTTGTAAAACTGCTTCCGTCATGGCTCCAACCCGGGGGGCCGAAAATATAGTTCCAGCGTTGTCTGAAGGTCAGCCCTTTTTTCCGGAGGTCTTTACCGATATTTTTCCATTCATGGACGACGAGGTTCACCGGGTCTTCACTTTCCAGGGGTTTGGTGAGCCCGTATTTAATGGGTTGATATGTTGAAGCAGGCAATTCAGGTTGAAAGGTTCCGAATAATTTATCCCAGATGATCAGGAACATGCCCATGTTCTTGTCGAGGTATTTCGGGTTGGAACCATGATGCACCCGGTGATGGGAAGGAGTGACTAAAAAATATTCGAGTATCCCGGCCTTATTGATCTTTTCCGTATGAACAAGGATCCCCCAGGTTTGCGTGGCTGCGTAAATAAATGCAATATCGACCGGCTGGAAACCGCAGAGGGCGATCGGGATAAAAAAAATAAAACGATAGAGCGGTTCCATTACGGATGAACGGAAACCGACAGTCAGGTTGAAATGAGGTGATGAATGATGTGTGACATGCGTGGCCCAGAACAAACGGCATTCATGATCGACCCGGTGCAGCCAGTAATACATAAAATCTTCAAAGACCAGCAGGACGATCCAGTAGATCCAGGGATTGCTGATGGGCCCTGCGAACCGGTGATCATAAAAAAAGGAAAGTACAATGCCGATATAGATTGCGCGGAACAACAGGTCGATTCCCATGTTCAGCATCATGAGATAAATATTCTGTAATGAATCCTTCCAGGAATAAGTTTTTTCCCGGTGGATATGACTGATAAAAAGTTCCAGCCCTATCACGATCAAATAGAGTGGCGTTGTGATCAGGATCAGTAATTGTTCTCTCGCGGTGCCCATTGAAGCAAAAATAACGGAAAGTCAGCAGGAGGGAAAGACAGAAAGTCCGCAAGTCAGAAAGTCCGAAAGACTATTCAATAAGCGAGAATGATTCTTTCTGTCTTTCCGTCTTTCGGACTACCTTGCGATATGTCCAAAGACCTCCTCACGAACTGGGAAAAAAAATCCGGCGAGCGCCAGAAAGAATATAAAAAATTTCTGCACCGGGCCAATAAGAATAAAGTACTGAAGCAATTGCCGGCGCTGAATGAAGAAGCTTTTGAGAAAATTGATTGCCTTCAGTGCGCAAACTGCTGTAAAAATTATTCTCCAAGGTTCACACCTCCTGATATTAAACGGATCAGCAAATACCTGGGCATGAAGGACGGTGATTTCCGGGATCAGTATCTCCGGGTGGATGAGGAAGGGGATAATGTATTGCAGGCATTACCCTGTCCGTTCCTTGGCCACGATCATTTTTGCAGCATCTATGATGTTCGACCCATGGACTGCTCCCGCTTTCCCTATATGGAGGATGATTTTATGCTGAAACGGCAACCGCTGGCATTGAAGAACTCCACGTTTTGCCCTATTACATATTATGTGATTGAGAAGTTGATTGAGGTGGAGAAGGGGAGGTGATGTTGAGTATGGTTCGTGAGGACACGAACTAAGGCTATGTCCCCCCAGGAGTTTTTCGAAGTAATTAATGCGCTTCAGACAAGCTCTTGGAAAGGGTTTAATCGGCTTTATCGCTTTTCCCCGATGTCATAATCAACCCGTAAATAATCAAAGCGACGATTATAAGGATGACCGCTTTCATACTATTTATTTCGAGGTCAACTCCTCATACGCTGCCGTCAGCGGTCTTTCAATGCCATCGGTTTTCCATTCTTCGCCACCTGGGATTATTTTGTTTTTTAAGATATCATCTTTTGTTTTTCCTGCTTTTATTTCTCCGTCAACAAATTTTAACACGTTTCCCAGGTAATCCCTGAATTTATTCAGTTCATCGGCTTTGCCGGTTACTTCATATCCCGTGCCGGCATGGCCAAACACATATTGGGTATTGCTATCAAACTTATTCAATGCTTTGTCCAGAACTTCCATCCAGCTTTTCATATTGGCTCCGGCGCTCCGGTCAACATAAGGATGGCGGCGGTTAAACACCAGGTCACCCATGTGCACGATATTGGCATGTTCAAAATGAATGAGCGCATCGCCATTGGTATGCCCGGCTCCGAAATAGTGCAGGCAGATTTTTTCTTTTCCGGCTTTCTGGCACCAGGTATCGGTGAATGTCTGGTCGGGATATAGCTGTTTGTCCTCGCTCTTATTTTTTAAGGCCACCGTTTGCTGGTTCTTTAAAGAATTTTGATGCGCCAGCACATGACCGACAATACCTTTAAAAGAAATATTTCCCGAAGTATGATCGCCATGGTGATGGGTATTGATCAAAAGGGAAAAAGGCTTGTCGCTTCTTTTCTTCAGTTCGTCGATCAGGTGTTTGGACTGATCGGGAAACTGTGAATCCACTACCACGATCTCTTTTTTCGCCAGCAGGAAAGCGATCGTTCCCCCTTTTTCCATGAAGATGCCGAGATTGTCTGTCAGCATTTTTATTTTCCAGGGATCTTCATAGAACAAAGACAATAAACTTTGTTGTGTTATACTGAGCGCACCGATTGTGAGAGCAGTGTTTTGGATGAAAGTTCTACGTTTCATAAAAATTGTTTTTTGATTTCACGCGGCGACCGCAATGGTGCTGTGGACGCAGCGGTTTGTTATAGTTAATCGTTGCGCCGCTGCTTCGCCGCGTACGCTGCGTGAAAAAATATTGCTTTGGTGAATTTAAATAATAAAAAGGAATCAATGATCAAAGTTTCCCCGTCGGGGGGCAGGGGGCCTTAATACTCAAATTTTCGTAAACCCGGTGCTTTGAACCAGGTAAAAATTACCACCAGTAAAGTCATGCAGCCCCCGAATATCACGGAAGGCACGGTTCCCATGGCTGCGGCCGCCACGCCACTTTCAAACTGGCCCAGTTCATTCGATGAATTGATGAACATGGAATTTACGGCCGATACTCTTCCCCTCATTTCATCGGGAACAAATAACTGCACCACGGTTCCCCGTATGATCACACTCACCCCGTCAAATAATCCGCTGACGAATAAGGCGCCGAAACTCAACCAGAAATTTTTGGAGATGGCAAATACGAGGATGCAAAGTCCGAAGCCCGCTACCACATACAATAATGTTTTTCCCTGCCGTTTCTTTAAGGGCCTTGTGGTAAGCCAGGCAATGGCTATAAAATTTCCGAGGTACGTGGCGGCAACCAGCCAGCCCAGTCCCTGCGGACCCACATGCAGGATATCATTGGCAAAAGCCGGCAACAAAGCCGTGGCCCCGCCGAATAATACAGCGAACATATCCAGGCTCATCGCACCGAGCAATGCTTTTTGATGAAAAACAAAACGCAGACCATCTTTAACCGCGTCCCATGTTTTACTGTTGCCCGGGTTCCAGCTGATGGGTTTTGCTTTTATTTTCTGGAAAATAAAAAAAGCAATCGCGATCATTCCGCAAACAATGCTGAATGCCACACTGATATTGGTGTACCCGATCAGTATCCCCGCTACGGCAGGTCCCGCCACCGCTGCGATCAGCCAAACCATGCTGTTGATGGAGATCGCTTTGATCATTTTATCGGCAGGGATCAACTGCACCATGAAAGAATTAAAAGCAGAACCGGTATAAGCCCGTACGGCCCCGGTGCAAAAAACCAATCCATAAATGCTCCATTCGATGATCTTTGCTGAACTGTGTTGTTGCATCCAATGTGACGTGACGACCAGCAAACCCAGCATCGTAAGAAAATAAAGACCGAAGCAGATACTAAGCAATTTGTGTTTATTGCTTTTATCCACTTTAACTCCCGCGGGTAAGGCAAGAATTATCGCCGGGATGACTTCGGATAATCCCAGGATGCCTAATGATAACAAACTCCCCGTGATCTGGTAGAGCCTCCATCCGAGTAAAACAGGGGTCATTCGAAGCCCCGCAATAAAAATGATCCGGGCAATGATGAACCACGTGAATTCTTTATTAATGACAAGAGAACCATGATTAGGCCGATCAGACATGAATTAATGGGAAGTTTATAAATTTATTTTTTTATGGTGAATACTTTTGAATTGCATGGATTTTGCTACCATATTTATAAGTAAACTTAGACCCAGCCAATCAAATATAAATCATATAAACCTGCCTGCCGGCAGGCAGGTCATGGTTCTAAGGCAGCGTCAGATAATGCTGCCCGTTCTCATATTCTTTACTGAGGGCCTCTGTTAATACCTGCATATGCTTTTCATTGTGCAGGAAATCAGCATTGCTGGCATCTACAAATAATGTTTTGATATTATGCTGCTTGATATAATGAGTATACGTTTCCTGTATGTTAAATAAATATTCATCCGGGATATTTTGTTCGTAGGTCCGGTTACGCTTTTTGATATTGGCCTGGAGTTTTGTAACGGGCGCATGCAGGTAAACCAGGATATCCGGTTGCACCAGTTGCTGGTTGATGATATCAAACAAACGCTGGTAGAGCCTGAATTCGTCATCCGGTAAGGTCACTTTGGCAAACAACAGGCATTTGGTAAAAAGATAATCGGAGATGGTCAGGCTTTGAAACATATCTTTCTGCTGCAGAAATTCTTTTTGTTGCTTGAACCGTTCGGCCATGAAGAACAGTTCCAGCGGGAAAGCATACTGTTGCTGGTTCTCATAGAATTTTGGAAGGAATGGATTGTCGGCAAACTCTTCCAGGATCAGCCTTGCATTATAATGCTTGCTGAGCAGGTGGGCCAGCGTGGTTTTGCCTGCGCCGATATTGCCTTCTATGGTGATGAAATTATAGTGCATGTATGTTAGCAGTTACAGATTCCTGATTCTTGATTCTTGATTCTTGATTCTTGATTCTTGATTCTTGATTCTTAATTCTTGATTCTTGATTCTTAATTCTTGATTCTTGATTTCAATCAGGGAGCGCAAAATAATGTGATAAAAATTGGTATCAGTCAAAACTTTTTCACATCCAACTGATCCTGGCATGCTTCCAGTAATTGAGCAATAGTTTTATTCAGTACCGGGTGAATTATATCCGCAGCGATCTCGGCCAGTGGCGCCAGGGCAAACCTCCTGTTGTGCAATTCGGGATGGGGTAATTTCAGCAATGTATAGTTGTGTTTCTCATTATTGAATAACAGGATATCAATATCGATCAGGCGGGGGCCGTATTTTTCTTTTCTTACCCTTCCCATTATTTTTTCCACTTTCAGGATCCGGCGGATCAGTTGTCTTGCCTCCAGTTTTGTTTCCAGTTCCAGCGCCTGGTTCAGGAAGGAAGGCTGATCCGTTTTACCCCAGGCTGCTGTTTCATAGATGGATGAAATGGCTTTAATTGTTCCGCAATATTCATTGACCAGATCCCGGGCAACAGAAAGGTATTTTTCCCGGTCACCCAGGTTGCTGCCCGTCAGTAAGAAAGCCCTGTTCATCATGTTTCAAATATCATTTATTTTCCGGTTGGTTCTTTGATTTTATTTCATGGCAATTTATTAAATACATTTGCCCTTCAACATTTTCTCCATGCAGAAAAGATACAGCCAGGGCAGGGCATTATGGGCCATCACCAAAGCCAGTTTTAAATCCATACTGGCCACCCCGACCGCTATTTTTTTCAGCCTGGTATTTCCCATCATTTTTATTTTGATTTTCGGGGCCTTTGGAAATGAAGGTGCTGTGAGATATAAAATTGCGCTTACAAGCGACAGTGATACCACGAATGTTTTTTACCTGGCCCTGAAGAACAGCCGGGTGGTCAGTATGGCTTCTTATGAGGATACGGCAAGCCGGAACAGCGACCTGTACAAGGGAAAGATCACGGCGATACTGCACATCAGGAGCATGAAAGATTCATCGGGGAACGAACAGGTCCTGGTCAGTTCAAGATCAACAACGGCCAGTGCAAATACATTCCAGGGTTTGGTCCAGGTGCTTGATTATATCCAGTTGAAATTACAGGTACAGATGTCCGGGATCAGGAATGACCGGATACTTATTACACATGCGGAGCCCGAGAAGATCAGGGCCTACCATCAAATTGATTTTATCCTGCCCGGTATGCTGGGTTTTTCGGTATTGTTTTCCACCCTATTCGGGATGGCTTTTTTGTTTTATACATTGAGGGAGCAACTGGTATTAAAAAGATTCTATGCTTCTCCGGTCAGCCGGATCAATATTTTGCTGGGTGTCGGAACCAGCCGCCTTTTTTTCCAGTTGCTGAACGTGGTGGTATTGGTATTGTTCGGGCACTTTTTTTTGAACTTCACCCTGATCCATGGTGTGCTGACATTTTTTGAAATTGTTCTGATGACCATTGTCATGCTTTTTTTGTTGCTGGGCGTCGGACTGATCTTCAGCAGCATTTCAAAGACGGATGCCAACATCCCGTTGCTGGTTAATCTTTTTGGATTTCCGCAAATGATGATGGCCGGAACGTTTTTCCCTATCGAAGTTTTCCCGAATTGGCTGCAGGAGATCTGCCGGGTATTGCCACTGACTCAATACAATGATGCGATCCGCAAAATCTCCTTTGAAGGTTTGCATATTACCGATTGCCTCAGGCAACTGGGGATACTCGGGATCTGGATCACGGTGACTTATATAATTGCAGTGAGGGTGATAAAGTGGGAGTAGGGAGTGGGGAGTGGCTAATAGCGAGTGGGAATTGAAAAGTCAGTAAGTCAAATAAGTCAATTAGGTCATATGGGTCATATAGAACAAATAAGTCAAATAGGTCAAAGGTTAATTTAAATTTATCAGGTCAAAGAATTCATGCGAATCATCAAACTTGGCATTATCAGTATCATTGTTTTCTCACTGCTAATAACGGGGATCTCTTTATTCTTTCCTTCGCATGTCCGGATTTCAAAAGCCATTGATATTAATGCTTCCGCTAAAGAGGTAATGATGCAGGTTGGGGATACAGGCAACTGGAAAAACTGGTATCCCGGCGCTGATTCGGCTGTTCTGTTACCGGTGATAACAAATGTTACAGATTCTTCTGTCCTGGCGAATACAACCATGATGAAAGGAAGGAAAGGCATTACAGGTTGGAATATATACGAAGCGGCCATACCCAATTCTGTAACAGTGCAATGGTATATGGATTTTCACCTCCGCTGGTATCCCTGGGAAAAATTTTCAAGCCTCCTGCTGGAAAAAAAATATGGTCAGATGATGGAAAGGGGGCTCGGGCGATTAAAGGAATGGCTTGAAAAATGATATGAACGGTAAATGAATACCTGCTGATTCTTTCTACTTTTACACGTCATCAATTTAAAAATCAATTTTATGCGAATAATCATTTTTTCTATTCTTAGCCTCCTGACCTTATCTGCCTGCGGGCAAACCGATAAATCGAAAAGACCCAGTCCGCCTGCTCTTGTAAAAGAAACGCTGAATAACGGAACAACGGTATCAATTGATTACAGCCAGCCTGCTGTAAAAGGCCGAACCATTGGTTCGGACCTGGAACCGATGCCGGGAAAAGTCTGGCGGACCGGTGCCAATGAAGCCACCGTTTTTGAAGTGGATAAGGATGTAAAGATCGAAGGACAACCCCTGCCCGCCGGCAAATATGCTTTGTTTACCATCATGAATGGTGATGGCTGGACGATCATCTTCAACAAGACCTGGAACCAGTGGGGCGCATTCAATTACAAGGAAGCTGATGATGCATTACGGGTTAATGTAACATCGGTTAAAGCACCTCAATTCGCAGAACGTATGACCTTCCGGGTTGCTCATGACGGGAAAGTTTCCCTGCTCTGGGGCGATATCGAAGTTGACTTCAGCGTGAATTGATTTTTGGCCATAAAAGAAATGGATACAGGCGGTCTCAAAAGTCCATTCAAAAAAAATGCCGGTAAGGCGAAAAGACGGTAAGTATCGAGAGTCAGATACAATCTTCTTCCCGTCTTCCCGGCAATATTTATTTTTCAGGACCACTTTCTTTTTTTTTTGCTCAACTTTTTGAATGTATTGCAGCAATTTCTAATTTTATGGATCTAAATCCGGTTTTATGAAATGGTTGCAAAATATTTTTCCCGTCTTTATTTTATCTTTTGTTTTTTTGGATCTCCAGGCACAGGAAGATTCGGTTATGTACCAGCGTGACAGTGCGATCATACCTGAATGGAGTCCCACGGTTCTTTTTTTTCAGCAGCATGAAAAAATTTCCAGGCCTTCGGAAGTCAGACTGGTAACAAAAACGAACAGGATCGTGAAACTGCAGCACTTTCTTGACAGCATCGGTATTTATTCCGATCATACACTTGCTGACCTGGACCAGGATGGAAAAAAGGAATTACTGGTATCGAATTATACCGTGGGCGCCCATTGCTGTGATGAGATCTATATTTTCAGAAATATTGCTCCCAACCGGTTTCAGCATGCGGCAAAATTATTTGCCGGTAATACGCTGGTCATGCCGAACAATGAATTTGTGTATGATTTTCACGAACAGTTTGGCTACTTCTTTACCTGTTTTGCATGCGATTACACAGACACATCGGATGCTGCACCTATCAGGAATCAAACCATTAACCTGAAATATGTAAAAGGGAAAATGAAAGTTGTGCCAGGGGATAAAGAACTGCGCAGCACTATACTGGACAACCTCGGAAAACTGGGCGAACAGCCTTATGAAAAACTGGATGATCCTTCTATGTTTGATAACGGGTTGCGGAAAGAATTCGCCCTCAACCTGGCTGTATTTCATTTTTCATTCGGAAAAAATATCCTGGAAACGCAAAAACTCTTCAATAAATTTTATAAATACCCGGATGCTAAAAAAGTATGGAATGCTTTTGTGAAACAATTGCAATACATGAAAAAGGAAAATGATTTCTGATCAGGCACCCGAATTAAAATCCAGGTTTCGCCGGATCCCTTTGAATCCTGCCCGGCTGAGTGGTGAATCAGTAAATATTTTTTTAAAATTTTCTTCCGTCATCTCCTCCCATTCTTTGCTGTTCAGGTTTAAAATTTCCGGTATCGGTTTAAAACCGTGTTCATCATGTGGCTTGCTGAACCGGTTCCACGGACAAACATCCTGGCAGATATCACAGCCAAAGATCCAGTTCTCAAATTTCCCTTTCATATCAGCAGGTATTATCAATTCTTTTAGCTCGATGGTGAAATAAGAAATGCATTTGCTTCCGTCCACCACTTTACCGGGCAGTATCGCACCGGTAGGACAGGCATCGATACATTTGGTGCAGGTGCCGCAATAATCTTTTGCGAAAGCATCGTCATAATCCAGTCCGAGGTCGGTGATCAGGGTAGCAATAAAATAAAATGAACCTGTTTGCTTATTGATCAGGTTCCCGTTTTTTCCCACCCATCCCAAACCGCTTCGCTGCGCCCAGGTTCTTTCCAGCACGGGCGCCGAATCCACGAATCCGCGTCCATGTATTTCCCCGATCTCATCCTTCATCTGCCCGAGCAGGGTATTCAGTTTTTCCCGGATCACATTATGATAATCTTTCCCAAATGCATATTTGGAAATTTTAGGGGCATCTTTTTGTTGTTGTTCAGTTGGGAAATAATTTTTCAGGAGTGTAATGACCGACCTGGCCCCGGGGACTAATTTCCCGGGATCGATCCGCAGGTCAAAATATTTTTCCATGTATTGCATGCCGCCCTGCATTCCTTTTTTCAGCCATTGCTCCAGCCTGCGGGCATCATCCTGCAATATCTCAGCACGGGCTATACCGCAATGATCAAATCCAAGCGAGGCGGCTGATTTTTTAATAAAGCGGGTATGTTGCTGCAACTTATTCAAGGGGCATGATTGTCTTTTTGAGAAAGCAAAGGTTTATTTTTTACCCGGTTATTACAAGTTTGGGGTTTTTAGTGTTAAATTGGATAAAGGGTATCCCGCCACACACATTTATGCAACCAAAACATTCCTTCTTACTGGTTTTTTTTTCTGTCATGGCTTGCCGTGCAGTTGCGCAGGAAAGAGCTCCTGTAAAATTCGGTGATGTTACGGAAAAAGACTTTGCTTTCAGCGCTTATTCTATAGACAGTAATGCCAGCGCCGTGGTGATCGCCGACATCGGGTCGGCCAGTATCGAAGGAAATACGAAAGGATGGTTTTCGGTGGTGTTCAAACATTATAAAAGAGTGCATATATTAAATAAGAACGGGTTTGATATGGCCGATGTTTCCCTGGCCGTGTACGGGGATGAAGTGAAACTGGATAAATTAAAGGCGGTAACCTATAACCTTGGGAACGGGAAAGTGGAAGAAACAAAACTGGATATCAAAACCGGCCTGTTTGAAAACAGGATCACCAAAGAGTCCATGGAGAAGAAATTCACTTTCCCGAATGTGAAAGAAGGAAGTATTATTGAGTATGAATACACCATGATATCCGATTATCTCCGCTACCTGGACCCCTGGGAGTTCCAGGGTGTATATCCCCGTTTGTGGAGTGAATACAATCTTT
>CAZQGZ010000118.1:0-10723 GCA_964592935.1 uncultured Chitinophaga sp.
ACTCAGGAATCAAGACTCAATTAAATTGTACGCAACTTGAACATTGAATATTGATTCTTGAATCTTGAGTCTCTTTTTATACTCAAATGACAGAAATTCCAATCATATCAGAACCTCGTCCCAAAAAACCCGATTGGTTAAGGGTAAAACTTCCCATTGGAGAAAATTACAAACATGTACGGGGCCTTGTTGATGCGCATAAACTCCATACGATCTGTGAAAGCGGTAATTGTCCCAATATGGGTGAATGCTGGGGTGAAGGCACGGCAACCTTTATGATACTGGGCAATACCTGTACAAGAAGTTGTGGTTTCTGCGCCGTCGCAACCGGCAAACCCGGTGAAGTGGATTGGGATGAACCACAGCGGGTGGCCGAAGCGATTTACCTGATGAAAGTGAAACATGCCGTGATCACTTCGGTTGACCGGGATGAATTGGAAGATGGCGGTTCCATAATATGGAACAATACGATCAGGGCAGTAAAATCATTGAACCCCTCCACAACGCTGGAAACATTGATCCCTGACTTTAAAGGAAAGAAAGAAGATATACAACGGGTGATGGATGCAGCACCGGAAGTAGTGAGCCATAATATTGAAACAGTAGAAAGACTTACCAGGCAGGTGCGCATACAGGCCAAATACTGGCGCAGCATGGAAGTGATACGGACCCTCAAACAAGGCGGCATGCGGACCAAGAGCGGGATCATGCTTGGTTTGGGAGAACAAAAAGAAGAAGTGATTCAAACTATAAAAGATCTTCGCGATAACGGTTGCGATGTAATTACCATCGGTCAATATCTTCAACCAACAAAAAAGCATTTACCCGTACGTCGTTTTGTTCACCCCGATGAATTTGCAGAATACAAAGAGATCGGATACGGCCTTGGGCTGGATTATGTGGAAAGCGGCCCGCTGGTCAGGTCATCTTATCACAGCGAACGGCATGTGGTTGCAGGTTCGGGTCGTAAAGAATGGGAGAAGAGTCTTTAGTCGTTAGCCGGGAGTCATGATGAGAATTTATTTCATAAAAATTATTAATTATCTAATATTAATTATTTTTTCTTTCAACGCATCAGCACAATTGAATTGGAGAAATGTTGATTCGTTATACCGGCCACTGCCTTCTTCTGTGCATGTTTATTTTACCGATTCACCAATAGATACCGGATTGTTCAGGGCTTTTTATGTAATAGCCGATCTGAAAGACAAAACCCTTGAGTTTACTGCAGATACTTCCAAAAACAGGCGATTAACCCCTTCGAAATTTTATGAGAAGAACGACAAACCATTATTGGTTGTCAACAGCACTTTTTTTTCCTTTGAAACAAACAGGAACCTGAACGTTGTGATCAAAAACGGGAGACTTGTATCTTATAATATTCATGATATTCCCGGTAAGGGGAAAGATACCCTTACCTTTCGCCATCCCTTTGGAAGCGCAATCGGGATATCCAAAAGCAGGGATGCAGATATTGCCTGGTTGTTTACAGATTCTTTACACCGGTATGCGTATGCCAGCCAGAGACCGGTAAAACTTATGACTGATCCATACCCGATCAGTGCACACCGGGAAGTTTGGAAAATGAAACAGACCTTCAAACTGCATACTCAGAAAAAGCGGGACTTCAAAAGAATTTTTGCAAAATGGAAAATAGAAACAGCAGTTGGTGGCGGACCGGTCCTTTTACAAAAAGGGGAAATAATGATCAGCAATGACCCGGAACTCAAGTTCGCCGGCAAAGCCATTAATGACAAACATCCCCGCACGGCCATGGGTTATACACCGGATGGAAAACTGGTAATACTGGTAATTGAAGGAAGAAATAAAAATGCAGGCGGAGCCACGCTAACACAGGAAGCACAAATATTCAAAGACCTTGGCTGCTGGGAAGCATTGAACCTGGATGGCGGCGGCAGCAGTTGCTTGCTGGTGAATGGAATGGGAACCATTAAAGTTTCTGATGCGGCTGGGCAGAGGCCGGTGCCTGCTGTGTTTATAATTAAGAATAAGAAATAAGAAATGAGAAATAAGGAATGAGAAAGTATTACGTTATTGGATATGCATTTCGATAATTGTGTTAATAATCGAGGATAAATTTTGGAATGTGTAGATTTTTTCGAAGCGTCAACTTTTTCATTTCTCATTCCTTATTTCTAATTTTTCATTCCCCGCCTACCAGCGCACTGGCTCCGAGTATCGCTGCATCCGCTTCTTTCAGATCGCTGAACATTAATTTCACCTTGTTCTTGAACGTTGTCACCAGGTTGGCTTCCATCGCTTCTTTCGCCGGCTTTAAGATCAGGTCCCCGGCTTTTGAAAGCCCACCGAATAAAATGATCGCTTCCGGTGAAGAAAACATCACAAAATTGGCCAATGCTTCACCCAGTATCTGGCCGGTAATCTTAAATACATCATGTGCGATTTTATCCCCCCGGACAGCACATTCATAAACGGTTTCGCTGGTGATAAGATCTGGGTTGCTGAGATCCCTCAACAGGCTTTCTACCCCGGGATTTCCTGACAACATTTCCATGGCAGTTTCCCGCACACCGGTTGCAGATGCATAAGATTCCAGCGTTCCCCGTATCCCCGTTCCCTTGTGCATTCTTCCACCGGGCCGTATGATCGTGTGACCCAGTTCACCCGCAAAACCATCATGACCCAACACAATTTTTCCATCGATCACAATGCCGCTGCCCACCCCGGTGCCCAGGGTGATCACGATAAAGTGTTTCATGTTTTTGGCGCAGCCATACATCATTTCTCCCATGGCTGCCGCATTGGCGTCATTGGTAAGTTTTACTTTCAATCCTGTTTTTTCCGACATCATTTTTGCAAACGGGATAATGCCTTTCCACTTCAGGTTGGCTGCATATTCAATATTTCCGGTGTAATAATTACCATTGGGTGCGCCGATACCAATACCTGCAAATTTTTCCGGCCCGCCTGCTTCGGTGATCAATGGAGAAAGTTTGCTGTGTATTTCAGCAATAAAATTTTCCACGGCTTCATGTTGGTTGGTCAGCAGCCTGTCCTGTTTCAGGATATGGCCATGATGGTCCACTATGCCCAGTTTGGTGTTGGTGCCGCCGATATCGATGCCAATGGAGAATTGAGTCATATTTGAAATTTTTAACGAGAATCGAAAATACGACAAGTGTTGTTAGTCTGAAAGTCAGGAAGTCTGAAAGACGGGAAGACCGGAAGAAAATTCATTTGGTCGAAATGTCTTTCCGACTTTCGGACTTGCCGTCTTTCCGGCTTCCGGTCATCCCTAAAATACTTTCTGCTAATTACCGATTCTTCGTTAAGTTCGGGAAACTTTTTACCCTTATGCGTACAGCAAGCGAGTTATCCAGTCACCGGAAAAATTTTATTTTTCCATTAGTCATCATCGGGGCCTTGTTTTTTATTTTTGGTTTTGTTACCTGGGCCAACAGCCAATTAATACCTTACCTGAAAATTGCCTGTGAATTATCTTTCACGGAATCTTTTCTCGTAGCAACCGCTTTCTTCGCCGCTTATTTTGTCATGGCACTTCCATCTTCCTTTATCCTTAAAAAAACAGGATTTCATAAAGGGATGTCATTGGGTTTACTGATCATGTCGGCAGGGGCATTTGTATTTATTCCTGCGGCCAATGCACGCAGCTACCCTCTTTTTCTGACCGGCTTGTTCATTATCGGAACCGGGCTGGCCTTGTTGCAAACTGCATCCAATCCCTATGTCACTGTTTTAGGCCCGTTGAAAAGCGCTGCACAACGTATCAGCATCATGGGTATTTGTAACAAACTTGCCGGTATCCTGGCGGTTTATATCCTGGGTAGTATTGTATTGAAAGACGTGGATGCCTTAAAAGCAAAATTGCTTGGACTAAACGCGGAAGAAAAAATAACGGAGTTAAATACGCTGGCTTCGAGAGTTATAAGTCCCTATGTAACGATTGCAATCGTATTAGCTATTCTGGCTATTGCCATCTATTTTATTAAGTTGCCGCCTATCGAGGAAGAAGAAGAAGGTAAGGAAGTAACACATTCTGATGAGAAGACCAGTATTTTTCAGTTCCCCCATCTTATTCTCGGGGCTATTGCAATATTCTTTTACGTGGGAGTGGAAGTGATCAGTTATGACAGCTTTGCCAATTTTGGAGAATTCCTTGGTTTCCCCCTGGAAAAAGCATCCAGTTTTGCCACGTTCACCGGTTATGCATTACTTGCCGGTTATATTTTCGGCATCATAACCATACCAAAATATTTTTCGCAGCGGAAAGTTTTACTATTTAATGTGGTGTTAAGTATGTTGCTGGTTGTAGCAGCCATGTTCACAAAAGGAATGACAGCCGTGGTTTGTTTTGCCTTATTGGGTTTCTCAAATGCTATCATGTGGCCGGCCATCTGGCCGCTGGCCATAGAGGGATTGGGGAAATTCACCAAAACAGGAGCCGCGTTATTGATTATGGGAATCGTAGGTGGCGCTTTACTCCCTCCTTTATACGGCAAAATTGCAGAGGCTATGAATTCAAAGCAACTGGCATACTGGATGATGATACCCTGTTATTTATTCATTCTTTATTATGCATTACGGGGATACCTGGCAGGAAAAAAATAATGTATGGAGATCGTTCATGTAGCGGCGGAATGTTATCCTGTAGCCAAAGCAGGTGGATTGGGTGATGTGGTAGGCGCTTTGCCAAAATACCAGGTCGATCTGGGCCATGTGGCCAAAGTGGCCATGCCGATGTACCGTACCAAATTTCTGCACGACAACCAATGGGAACTGGTGCACGAGGGCGACCAGCACATGGGGCCGCATCATTTTCATTACAGTGTGATCAAAGAAAAAACCAATAAACTGGGTTTCGATCTTTACCTCGTCGATATAAAGGGTTTATTGGACAGGGAAAAAATTTATGGATACGATGACGACACCGAACGGTTTGTAGCATTCCAGATCGCCGTTTGTGACTGGATAAACAAGTGGGAACATAAACCTGATGTCATCCATTGCCACGATCATCATACGGGCCTCATTCCTTTCATGATCAAATATTGTTTTGAATTCCGGGATAAATTATCGGATGTTCCCACTGTGTTCACGGTTCATAATGCGCAATACCAGGGATGGATGGGATGGGACAAATATTATTACCTGCCTGCATTTGATTCGTGGAAATGGGGATTGCTGGATTGGGATAAAACGATCAACCCGATGGCAGCGGCTGTGAAATGTGCATGGAAAGTGACCACGGTCAGCAACAGTTACCTGGATGAACTGAAACATGCAGCCAACGGGCTTGAAAATCTTTTCAATTATGAACAGGGAAAAAGTTATGGCATCTTAAACGGAATTGATACGCATGTCTGGGATCCGCTGACCGATACCATGATCGCAAAGAATTATGATAAGGAACTCGTAGAAAAAGGAAAATGGAAAAATAAAAAAGAACTGGCCGGTCAATTTGGATTGGATCCGGATAAGCCGCTTATTTCCTTCGTTGGCCGGCTGGTGGGAGAGAAGGCCGCCGACCTGTTGCCCGATGCCATCAGCCAATCCATTTACCAGCATCACGGCCACGCCAATTTCCTGGTATTGGGTTCGGGTGATCCGGCACTGGAAGCAAAACTGGATCAGCTCAAACAGCAATTCAAAGGTTATTATAATTCGTATATTGGTTACAGTGAGCCGCTGAGTCACCTGATTTATGCCGGTTCGGATTTTTTACTCATGCCAAGCCGGGTGGAGCCCTGCGGGCTGAACCAGATGTATGCCCTGAGATACGGAACGGTTCCGATGGTAAGAAATGTGGGCGGGTTAAAAGATACGGTAACGGATATGGGCGACTGGCAGGGATTCGGTATCCGTTTTGATCAGCCATCTGTCCATGATATTACCTATTCGGTGGGAAGGGCTATTGACCTTTACAAAAATAAACCTGACCTTTACACCTGGATGCGCGGTCATATGATGACGATCGATCATTCCTGGGATTCATCAGCACAGCAGTATATTGATCTTTATAAGTCGCTTAAACCCTGAGAGATGATAACTGATAGGTGAAAGATGATAGTTCTTCAGGTGAAAAAGCTCTTTTAATATTGTTTTTTCCTGATGGCGGACAGGATGTTTTAGTGTAAAATTGTTTTTTAACCTAAAACTATTGTTATGAGCCGTAAAAGTATCTTAAAGGAAAAAAGTTTTGATTTTGCTGTAAGAGTCATTAACTTATATAAATTCTTAAAAGCAAAGCACAATGAATATGAGATTTCAAAGCAACTCTTCAGATCAGGCACTGCAATCGGGGCATTAGTACGAGAAGCTGAACATGCTGAAAGCAGGAAGGATTTTTCGCATAAACTCAATATTGGCCTTAAAGAAGCGAATGAAACCGTTTACTGGCTGGAATTATTATACGCAACAGGATATATAAATAAAAAAATGTTTGATTCATTGTTGAATGATGCGGTTGCTTTGTTAAAAATGCTTATAGCAAGTGTGAAAACCACAAAAAGCAAAACCACGTGAGACAGGAAACAACTATCATCTATCATCTGTAAACTATCATCTGTAAAATGGCGATCAGAACCATTACTAATTCAAAAGAAATTTTATCGGTCATACTCGGAGGTGGCGCAGGAAGCCGTCTTTACCCGCTAACCGCAAGCCGGAGTAAACCTGCTGTTCCGATTGCAGGTAAATACCGGCTGGTGGATATACCTATTTCCAATTGCCTGAACAATGGCATTGGACGGATGTTTGTGCTGACCCAATTCAATTCGGCATCACTCAACAGGCATATCAAGAACACCTATCATTTCAGTGCATTCAGTAAAGCATTTGTAGATATTCTTGCCGCAGAACAAACTCCCGATAACCCAACCTGGTACCAGGGAACGGCCGATGCGGTGCGGCAGGGATTGCGCCATATCGAACCTTTTGAAAGCGATTATGTTTTGATCCTTTCCGGTGACCAGCTATACCAGATGGATTTTGCGGAAATGCTGGATCATCATAAGAGCATGAATGCGGATATTACCGTGGCTACTATTCCGGTAACCGAAAGAGAAGCGCCTGAATTCGGCATCTTAAAATCCGGAGAGGGTATGATCACCTCTTTTGTTGAAAAACCAAAAAAAGAGTTACTACCCGGATGGATAAGCGATACAGGTCCGGATATGCAACAAAACGGCAGGATCTACCTGGCATCTATGGGTATCTATATTTTTAACCGCCAGCTTCTTTTTGACCTGCTGCAAAATGAATACAAGGATGCAACGGATTTCGGGAAAGAGATCATTCCCCAATCCATCAACAGATACCGGGTAGCCAGTTACCAATATGACGGTTACTGGACCGATATCGGGAATATTCTTTCTTTCTTTGAAGCCAATATTGACCTTACCCGGGATCTTCCTTCATTCAATCTTTTTGATAATGACCGGACGATCTATACCCGCAGCCGCATGTTACCACCGGCCAAGATCAGCGGAACCACCCTGGAAAAAACACTGGTGGCCGAAGGGTCCATCATTCTTGCATCACGGATCGAAAGCAGCGTGATCGGTATCCGTTCAAGGATCGGCCTGGGCACTAACCTCGTGAATACATATATGATGGGTAATGATTATTATGAAACACTGGAAGAAATGACCCGGGAGAATATGGCCGGGCTGCCCATGATGGGTATTGGCAGCCGTTGTTATATCAAAAATGCTATCATCGATAAGAATTGCCGCATCGGCGATGATGTCCGCATCAATGGAGGCCCGCACCTCGAAAATTCCGATCTCCCGCTTTATTCGGTAAAAGATGGTATTGTTGTAATCAAGAAAGGAGCGATCATTCCGAATGGATTTGTGATCTGAGCTTTTCGTATACAATTCAGCTAAAATATAACACTGCTGTTTTCTCTGTAAATTACAGCATGTCCAGAACGAAGCATCCGAATTCCAGTTCAAAAAAAAAGGCAGTTGCCAAAAAGGCAACAAAACACGCTGTTGCAGAAACCCCGAAACGATACGAAGAAACCAACTTTATCGACACCTCCGGGCCTGTATGGAATTATTCGCTGCTGACGGAGGAGGATGTAACCAATTTCAGGAACGGAACCAATTACCGGCTTTACAAAAAATTCGGTTCACATTCCATTCAGGTGAATGAAGTATGGGGCATGTATTTCTGTGTGTGGGCGCCCAATGCTACTTCGGTTTCGGTAAAAGGACATTTCAACCTATGGAAGAATCATGCGTATGAATTATTTCCCCGCTGGGATAAAAGCGGGATATGGGAAGGATTCATACCACATTTCAAACAGGGAGAAGCGTATAAATATCATATCGTGGGTTATGCCAAACGAAAAATTGATAAAGGCGATCCTTTCGCCAATTTTTGGGAGAAAAGACCCGGCACAGCTTCGATCACCTGGGATATGTTTTATGAATGGAAGGACGAAGCCTGGATGAAGACCAGGAAGAAGCATAATTCATTACAGGCACCCTGGTCAGTGTATGAAGTTCATTTGGCCAGTTGGCAACGGCCCGATAAAAACGATGAGGAAAGTTATAACAGTTATGATGAAATCAGGGAACGCCTGGTTCCCTATGTAAAAGAAATGGGCTTCACCCATGTGGAACTGATGCCCGTGATGGAACATCCCTATGACGGGAGCTGGGGTTACCAGGTCACCGGTTTTTTTGCACCTACATCGAGGTTCGGTAATCCGCAGGGACTGATGCGGCTGATCGATGCATTTCACCAGGAAGGCATCGGTGTGATACTGGATTGGGTGCCCTCGCATTTTCCATATGATATGCATGGCCTGTTTATGTTCGATGGCGCTCATACATACGAATATGCAGATATGCGTAAAGGGTTTCACCCGGATTGGAACAGTTACATTTTTAATTACAAAAGGGGAGAAGTAAAGTCATTCCTGATCAGCAACGCCCGGTTCTGGTTTGATTTATTTCATATCGACGGGATCAGGGTTGATGCGGTGAGTTCGATGCTGAAATTGAATTATTCCAGGGAAGAAGGGGAGTGGGAGCCGAATGAGTTGGGCGGTGATGGCAATTTGGAAGCCATTGTTTTTATTAAGGATCTGAATGAAACCATTTACCGGGATTTCCCGGATGTGCAGACCATTGCGGAAGAAGCTACCGACTGGCCGGGTATCTCCAAACCCACCACGCAGGGCGGCCTGGGTTTCGGCATGAAATGGATGATGGGATGGATGCATGATACATTAAACTATTTCAAAACGGATCCCCTGCTCCGGCAATTTCAACAGGATAAGTTTTCATTCAGCATAATGTATTACTACGATGAGAATTTCATGCTGCCCTTCAGCCATGATGAAGTGGTTCATGGCAAAAGCCCCCTGCTGTACAAAATGCCGGGAGATGAATGGCAGAAATTTGCCAACCTTCGTTTGCTCTATACTTATATGTGGACGCATCCCGGTGCCCGGCTTTTTTTCATGGGCAATGAATTCGGGCAAACGACTGAATGGAATTATAAATCGGAATTAAACTGGGGATTGTTACAATTCGATGCTCACCGTTTACTGAAGGATTGTGTGCGGGAACTGAACAGGTTGCTGAGAACGGAAACCGCCCTGTATCAAAACCAGTTTGATCCAAAAGGTTTTGAATGGGTGGACCTGGATCACCGGGCTGAATCAGTTATGGTTTATAAACGGAGAGGAAAGAAAAAAGGGGATGACCTGCTGATCATCCTGAATATGACTCCTGTTGTAAGAAGTGACTGGGAAATTGTTGTTACCGGGAAGAAGTACAAACAGGAAATATTCAACAGCGACAAAACAATATACTGGGGTACCGGGGACGTTTATAACCCGGAAATCAGAACTGAGATCGTTGATAAGGATCAAAAAAGGTACAAACTGACCGTAAATTTACCTGCCCTCGCTGGGATCATCCTGAAATAATACTAAATTGGAATGGTTTTAGCTCAGATCCTCCCGATAAGTTTTGATTAGTTCACTTCCGAATCTAATTTAGTGATGAGAAACCAGATTTCATCCAATCCTAAAAAAAGTCATATGATCCGCCCGGGCTTATCCATCTGTTTTTTGATGACCGTTTTGTTTGCAAATGCACAGACCTCAACAAAAAATATCTCTGCAACTATTGACAGTGCTGATTTTTTTCTGAAAAAAGGTTTGCTTGAAAAACAAAACGGCCGACGTCTTGAATCCCTGAAAAATTTTGAGAAAGCAGCTAAATATGATGCCGGCAGCAAAACGATCACAGCAGAACTCGCCTCCGCCTATCTTGATCTCTACAAATACGCCCAGGCCCGGGAAATGTTCAGGAAATTGGAAACTCTCGGCGACCAGTCAGCAGCCAATTATAAACAACTGCTGACGCTTTCCTACCAGTTAAAACAAAATGATGATGTGCTTTTATATGCAGACAAATTGAAGAAAGCTGATCCGGCAGAAAAAGTAAGTTATTATATCGGCCGGGTTAATTATGATAACGACAACTATGGTGTTGCGATCAAAGCATTAACGGAAGCCGCCAAAGAAGATCCTGCCAATGCGGAAATCCCTTATCTCATTGCTCGCAGCTATGCGGATATGGTGAATTACAAAACGGCCATTCCTTATTTCCTCAAAGCAATTGAACTGAAACCTACGGAAAGTTATTGGGTTTATGAACTGGGTCTTATCTGCTATGCCATGCATGATGATAATAAT
>CAZQGZ010000119.1:0-10686 GCA_964592935.1 uncultured Chitinophaga sp.
AGCCTATGAAAGCTACGGATGGCAAGCTCTCCAACTACTGCAAATAGCCAAAGCTTTAAGGGACAGCAAAAATAATCAATATAGCCTTTCAAATCGCTATCTTTTGAAGCCTTATCTTTGCAAGCCTCCGAAGGAGTCCTTCGGACTTAATTTTTTCAAATGAAATTCTACAACCTCCTCATAAAATACCGCCTCTGGATCGGGCTCGTGCTGGTGGCCGCCGGTATTTATGTGAATTATTCCGCCAGCTTCTGGCCGGCATTTCCCCTATACCTCGTAGGCGTCATTCTCATTGCCGGTCATTTTTTCTTCGGCCCGCTGCGGCTGATACAGGAATACATGGAGAACGGCGATATGGAAGGAGCTAAAAAAGTAATTAACTCCATCAAATACCCCGGGCTGCTGTACAAACCTATCCGTTCCGTGTTTTATACCTTAAAGGGAAATATCTCGATGATGGAACAGGACTTCGCCGGCGCTGAAAAAAGCATGAAGAAAGGTCTTGACCTCGGCATGCCGATGAAAGAAGCCGAAGGCGCCAGCATGCTGCAGATGGGTATGCTGATGATGCAGAAGAACGACCTGAAACAGGCAGAGAGTTATATCCGCGGAGCTATCCGCAAAGGCCTGCCCGATAAAGAAAATGAAGCGGCCGCTTACCTGCAGATGTGCAGTATCATGATGAATAAAAGAGAATTCCGTGCCGCCAAGGATTTTTTCCGGAAAGCAAAAGCGCTGAAGCCGACGACGCAGCAGATCGTGGACCAGATCAAGCAGATTGAAAAGTATATTTCCCGAATGCCTGGTTAGCTAGTGGGAAGTGGCTAGAGGCTAGTAGGGCGCTCCGCAACAACAATTTAAAAAAGAAGAGACTGATAAAAACTTATCAGTCTCTTCTTTTTTTCTAAATAGAAATTCTTTTTGTGCTATCAGATCCCTCTCCCCCACCCGCCACTCGCCATTCCCCGCTAACCCTCCTAATTCAGCTTCTCGATATGCCCCTCCAGCCTCGCTTCTTTTTTAAATACTTCGATCAGCAGCACCGAACCCTGGGTGGAAGGAAGTACCGATGACCATTTTGCTTCGGAACGGGTGTTGATCTTATCCGTGGTAATTTTTCCATCGCGGTAGGTAATGGAATTAAACGTGCTTCCCTTGTAATCTTTGCCTCTTACATAATCGGCATAGGCAACGGTGAAGGAAGAAACATCCTTGTTGGTCTGCGTATAGGCATAATCAAATCCGCCGTAATTATATTTGATCAGTTTGCCGATCAGCGGGGTACTGACAAACTCCATCCCGCTCTTCATTTCATAATTATTGGCATTCTTATCATAAATGGTCGCATTCTTCACATTGAAATCCTTGTCAAATTTTATCAGGATCATATCCGTCACTTTTAATTTCAATACACTCAGGTTACCCCGGCCACGGCTGGCGATCTGGCTGATGATACCCAAAGCGCTGGCCACTTTCTTAAAACCTTCCCCGATCGCATAGATACTGCCATCACTGGTCTGTACCATATTATGCAGGAACATAAAACCAAAATCATCAATCTTGCCCTTTGAACTTACATCGAGATATTTACCCATGTCAAGATCCCAGGAAATATATTTTTCACTCAATACTTTTCCTTTCTCATCCATAC
Source organism: uncultured Chitinophaga sp. (assembly GCA_964592935.1). Lineage (GTDB taxonomy): Bacteria > Bacteroidota > Bacteroidia > Chitinophagales > Chitinophagaceae > JJ008. Next base: position 1,652 of record CAZQGZ010000119.1, read on the forward strand.
CCCAGAATGCAAAGCCAAGCGATTTGTCTTTGGCGATGTTGGCATTCGCATCAAAATATTCTCCGTAGAGATAACCCTTGCTATCATTCATCGTGGACATGCTGGCAGGATAGAACCTGTATTTTGAATCCGTGGTTTTTTCAAAGATCTGCTTCCCGGTTTCCAGGTTCAGGCCGATCACACTGGATTCGGGTTTGGCATCCATCATGCTCGTAAACTTCAATACTTCGATATACACCACCCCGTTGAACGTGCCGAGGTAATCTCCCACAAATTTTTTACCGCCCATCGTGGGAATGTAGGTCCACTGTTTCTTTTTTTCTGTAGAGAAATAATCGATCTGGAAAGTGTAATCCTTGTCTTCGCGGCTGGGCATGTTAGAAATAAATCCCCTTCCTTCCACGGGATATAATCCTTTGTAGGTTTCATCGTCATCATTGGAAAGATAACTTTGCTCCAGGTATCTTTCTTCTTTTTTGGTGAGCTGCCTGGTATAATTGTATTTCTTTTTCCCATCGGCTCCGTACACCTGGTAATCAAATGTGCGTTCCTCTTCATCATAAAAAAGCATGATTAGGTCGGTGCCATTGAAAGATGTTTCGAGGATCGTGATCTTTTTCGATTCCTGGAGTTTTACTTCTTTGAGTGTTTTCAGGGAAACATCCGTGATGCGGAGCGTCCACTCATAATTCTTCTTATCTATTTTATCGCTGGGCCAGAAAAAATAATATCCTTTTACATCGGTGCCTTCTTTAATGGAGCCGGATTCGGTTCTGCGGGGTTTCTGTATGTTTTCTATACTGACCCTTTGTGCTGATACATACATAGCGGTTGAAAAAATCAGGACAATTGCAAACAGGTGCTTTTTCATGTTGTTTATTAAAATGTTAATGGAACTTCTTGAATGCTTTATTCATTTCTTCCTCAAAACCGGCGTAACCGGTCATCTGGTCTTTGTATTGTTTACAAAAGTAATAGTTCAGCGCTGCAATCTCGTCCAGGCTCAGCCGGGTAAGCATGCGAAGCCAAAGCCGGTAATCCTCCGGGAGTCCCCTGCCTTCCGCAACGAACAAAAGACCAAGGGTGTGATTCTTCTGACTATCCCAAGCCAGGTTGAGACCTCTTGCTATGGAATAAATGGCCAGCGGCATGTTTTTTTTATTGGCTAGCATCTGCAGGTTATAAAATAAATGTCGACCGAGGTTCTTGTTGCGGTATTCCTGCTCCGTCATCTCTGCAAAAAAATCCTCCTTCAGTTGTCTGAACAATTGTTCATTGACCAGGAATTTTTTCCCTTCCCCGGTCTTTTCAATCGAATCTTCCAGCATCATGATCCTCTTTGCACAATCAGGATGTGTCTTTAAGGAATCTTTTTCTTTCTGTGTCAACGGGGAATCCTCTTCGGTCATGGCACCAAACAATACGGATTCTTTTTGTGTCCATCTTTTTTTGAAGGGATAATCGGGGAAGTTAAACACCTGCTCCAGTACCAGTGGTTTGAAAAGCAATGAATCATCCACTTTATCGAGCATCTGCAAACAGGTGTTTATACCCTGACAGTCAAAACCCGTTCTTTTCATAAAAATAAATGCCTGCCGGTCCGCTTCCGATTCATTCACCCGGTTATGCCGGCGTGTGCCAAAAGCTATTTTTTTCCGCAGTTCATTTATTTTCTGGTTCACCTTGTATTCCTCTTTTTTCAGCCGTTTGATCTCTTCTTTTAATTCTGCGCTGTTGATCCATTCCACCCATCTTTTAATTTCTTTATTACTGTGGTCGAGATAAAAATGGGCCAGTTCATGACAAAGCGCAAAAACCAGTTCAGCTTCATTATCGAGAAAAACCATCAGTCCCGCATTGACAACAAGAGTTCCTTCTCCCATGCTGTACGCATTAGGCCACCAGTCGCGGGAGAAAACCATCCGCACCTTAAGAGATTGTAATTCGGGATTGGCATCCGTAATTTTTTTTAAAATGGATTGAAGATATTGATGTGCATCCGGCGCCGTGACCACGCGGCTGCTTTTCAGCAATTCATCCACTTCAGCAAAGCGTTCTGTATAGGTTGCCTTGTAATCGTCTTTAAATTCTTTACCTAAGGAATTCAACAAGGTCTTTTGTGTTTCCAGTGCCTGGTCGTGATAGTTTTTTTTCAACAGGCTGTCGTCCTGCCAGAAATTGAACACAGGTTTTAATTGGGAAAATGCAGCAAGTTGTAATGAGAAAATAAAAAATATCAGCAGGACCTTTTTCACGGTTTCATTCATTTTTTTTCGAGGGAAACAAAGATAAGCTAAGAGTTTAAATGAGTAAAAAGAGATGAATTTCTGAATTTACTCTTTCCTCTCTTTTTACTCATTTAAACTCTTAGCCTTTTCTTACGAATCATTATCTTTAGTTCATCGATCAACAGCATCCCGTTGAAAAAAATTTTATTTTCCTTCCTGGTAACAATACTCCTTGCAGTAATCAAATTACCTGCACAGACTTCCAGCCATCCCGACAGCCTGATCACGCTGATGCAAAGCAGCAAAACGGATACCGGGACCCTGACGCTGCAGATGAAGATCGTACTCTTTTTTTATTCGCATTCCGAACCCGACTCCGCCCTCGTCTATGCAAAAAAAGGGCTTGATCTTGCCCGGGAAACGGAGAATAAAAAAAGAGAGGCGGACTTTCTCCAGTGGTACGGGATCATTTATCATTATAAATCGTTTTATGAACTGGCCCTGGAGAATTTCCAGGCCAGCATAAAAATTTATGAATCGATCGGCTACAAAAAAGGAGTGGCCACCAGCCTCAATAATATCGGCTCCATTTATTTTGATGACCTGGGCGATTTTGCAAAAGCCCTCGATTATTATTCCCAGGCCTTAGAAATAAAAAATGAACTCGGCGAAAAAACAAGTGTTGCCCTGAACTATTCCAATATCGGTAACTGCCATATCGAACTGAAGGATTTTAAAAAAGCATATGACAATTTAATCCTGGCAAAAAATATTTACGAAGGGCTTGATGATAAAGACGGCATGGCGAGAACCTATAATATCCTGGGCTATTATTACGCAAAGCAAAATAATGACGCGGAAGCTTTGTCATACCGGCAGAAGGCCCTGCAGCTGGCAAAGGAAAATGAAAACCAATGGATAGAAACCCGGAGTTTTATCGGCCTGGGAGAGATCTACCGGAAACAAAAACAATTTGACCACTCCATTGCGGTTTATCAAAATGCACTGGCAAACAGCCGGAACATCGATTATCTCATCGGCCAGCTTGATACTTATGAAGGTTTGTATAAAACATATTTTGACCAGGGGAAATATGATTCGGCCATACATTACCTAACCCGCTTTGATGCCATCAAAGATACGCTGAAAAGAAGAGAGCTTGACAACCGGATCGGTGAAATGCAGGTGAAATATGAGACCGAAAAAAAAGAAAGGGAAATTGCCAAGCTGAATGCGGAGAATGTCCGCGCCGATCTGTTATTAAGTAAAAGAAATAACCAGGTGCTCTGGATATCGGGTTCCTCATTATTGCTGCTTGCTATCCTCCTGATCTTTTACGGGAGATACCGCCAGCAGCAATTCCGGAAAATGGCCCAGAAAGAAATAGAATTAAAAACGCTGGAAAAGAAACAGCAGGTAGAACTCCTGAATACCATCGTTACGACACAGGAGGAGGAAAGGACGAAGTTGTCCATCAACCTGCATGACGGATTGGGGCAGATGCTAACAGCAGCCAAGATCAACCTGGCCCTATGTCTCAGCAGCCATGAAGTGAATGAAAGCAATGGTCCCTTATCAAAAAATATCCAGACGGCAGCCGATATGGTTCAAAAGGCATTGACGGAATCAAAGAATATTGCAACAGATCTCTTACCGGTAAATATTGCCGGAACCGGCCTGCTTACGGGGATACAGGAGATCTGCGATAACAATAATGCAGCGAACCCGGTATTGAAGATCAATTTTTATTCTTCCGGTGTTCCGGATGAATTGCCGGGGATCATTAAAATAAATATTTTCCGGATCAGCCAGGAACTGATCACCAATGTGATCAAACATGCGGAAGCCACCACGGCTGATCTGCAGATTTTTTTCCGGGATGATACCCTGGTGGTGCAGATGGTGGATAATGGCAAAGGAATCGATGCCAATACAAAAGATAAATCCGGCATCGGTCTGAAAAGTATTGAAACCCGCGTGAAGTTGCTGGGCGGCACGATGGAACTGGATTCTTCTGCGGGCAGCGGCACGACGTTTACCATTCATATACCTTTAGAAAACAAATCTTCATTATGATCAACGTATTGATCGCAGATGATCATGCTATCATCCGGGACGGTCTGAAAGCCATGCTGGCAGGCGCTGCAGGTATTGAGATCGTCGCTTGTGCGGGTCATGGAAAAGAAGCCATGTACATGCTGGAAGAAACCGGCGCTGATGTGATACTGATGGATATCAGCATGCCCGTCATGAATGGAATTGAAGCCACCAAACTGATCACGGAAAAATACGCAGGTGTAAAAATCATTGCACTCACCATTCATGAACAGATCGACCAGGTAAGATATATGCTGAATGCCGGTGTGCATGGATACGTGCTTAAAGATGCTGCGAGGGAAGAACTCATACAGGCCATCCAGTCTGTCAGCAAAGGGAAAAAATATTTCAGCGAAAAAATTATGGACAAGCTATCCTCGCTGAATACTTCCGGGAATAAACCCCTGCTTACTGAAAGGGAAAAAGAAATATTGAAACTCATTGCGGAAGAATACACCAACCAGCAAATTGCCGATAAATTATTCCTGAGCGTAAGAACGGTGGATACGCACCGGCGGAATCTTTTTCAGAAGCTTGGTGTAAAAAATACGGCGGGGCTGGTTAAATATGCCATTGCACTTGGGCTTGTTTAGAAAACACCTGTGTCTTGTTTGTTGAATATTGAGTCTTTTTTATCCTACAAAAAAGACTCAAGACTCAACAATCAATATTCAATATTCAAGTTTTTCCCAACCAATTCATCCTTCTTTAAAAAAATACGCTTTTTCCGGTATTGCGTCCTCCCGGGTGATCATCTAATATTGTTGAACTCTTTTTTAGGAATACAAGGAGTCCCGGCTGTTAGCAAAACCCTGAATGATGAAAAATAATTTAATGGCGGCGCCATGGCCCGCCTGCATGAACAGCCATGCCCTGATTGCTGGAAAAATTAAAATAAAAATTTCCGCCTGTCCTGGGAAAATCTTTTTTCCTCCCTCAGCGATCAGGGTTTGTATCATCCCTTTAAAAAATGTGAACAGGTAATGAGGTTAAGATCAACCATAACAACGTTCATTGTTCTTTTTGCACTGCAGGTTTCAGCCCAATATCGTGGCGGCATGGCAGATGGGGTCAGCCTCTATGATGCAACGGGTAAAAATCCTCTTCCGGTTATTTATGCCGGCGGCAATAATGATGGCATAAGTATTTCCGCAGTATCCGGTCAAAATATTTTTCCCAATATTTATTCCGGAGGGAACAATGATGGCGTAACACTTGCAACTGCGGCTGCATTAAACCCGCTGGTCAATATTTATACCGGAGGCAATCATGACGGGTTTGCGAATACAAACTCCAATAATCAGCATAATTTTCCGCAAATATATCCCGGTGGAAATAACGATGGTTTTTCCTTTCTCCAGTTAACCAATGCAAACCCATTCCTGAATATCTATACCGGCGGTGCAAGTGACGGATGGGCCACCTTACGGGTAAACGGGCTTAATCCTTTTACCACACTGGCCGTACAGTTACTTGAATTTACAGGAACCCGCCAGCAAAACGATATATTATTAAAATGGAAAACAGTTACGGAGACGGCCAATGACCATTTTGAAATTGAAAGAAGTAACGACGGTGGCCGCACCTTCTCAGTGGTTGGTATCGTGCCCGGCGCATTGAACAGCAATACGATCAAATCATACGGCTTTACCGACTACGACGCTGTCAGCAATAATATTCCTGTTCTTTATTACCGGCTAAAGATCACCGATAGTAATGGCCGGTTCATTTATTCAGCAGTTCTGCAGTTCAAAACAGAATGGAATGAGCCTGCTTATGTTCTTTTCCCCAACCCCGGTAATGGAAAATTTCATTTGCAGGTCAACGGTGTCATTCCTTCCGCCGGGTTTGCCTGGCAAATTGTGACCGCATCGGGTATATCCGTTAAGAAAGGGAGTATTCATGCAGCGGTCACTTCATTTGATATCAGCGGACTGGTATCGGGTGTTTACTGGATGCAGATCATACCCGGCGATGGAAAACCACATGTCATTCAAATCATATTAAATCATTAAAAAAGTTCATCATGAAAAAAACGATTTTATTATTGCTGTTGCTCGGGGCCCTGATCGCCAGCCGGGCCAATAATATCACCATCAGCAATGTCACCATCATCAATAACGGCCCGGGCAATATCATGGTGCAATTCGATATTAGTTGGGAAAACAGCTGGCGGGTTGTCAATGGGCCAAACAACTATGATGGCGGCTGGGTGTTTTTTAAATATAAAAATGCAAACGGCGATTGGGCGCATCTCACATTAACCGGCGCCAATAACTCGGCTCCTGCTGCTGCAGAAATTTATCAAAACACCGGTGGCATAAAATATGGCGCCATCATTTCGCGATCATCTTCCAATACCGGCATTGGTAACGTCAGTTTCACCGGCATCCGTTTGGGTGTTATCAATACGCTGCCATATAATATTGATATAAGAGCTTTTGCGCTGGAGATGGTTTATATCCCCAATAATACATCGGCCGTGTTGGGTGATGGCGATGGGGTGGCCGAAGCGACCAATGCGCTTCATGTTAACGATAACCTGTCCGCGGCATTCCCCGCAACATTTAAAGCAGATGTGAATGGCTCTGGAATTGATGATGCCACCATAACGGGGGCCGGTGTTGTAATCAACAGCAGCGGTATCGGTGGAAATGCGAACTGGGTCACAGGCCAGGCTTTCTGGTGCATGAAATACGAATTATCACAGGCTGGTTACCGTGATTTTTTAAATTCCCTCAATCTGGCACAGCAAACCAGCCGGACATTCAGCGCGCCCACATCGGCAACAGGAACATCAGCACTTAATTCAAATGGTAATCAGCGGCAATATATAGAGATCGCAACACCTTCCTCCGGCGGATTACCGGCCGTGTACGGATGCGATGGAAACGGAAACAATATTTATAATGAAGCAGCCGACGGGGAATGGATCGCAACAAGCTTTCTTATTTATACGGATGTGGCTGCTTATCTCGACTGGTCAGGTCTTTCCCTGATGAATGAAGTCATGTACGAACGGATCGGCCGAGGCGCAACATCGGCTGGGGCTAATCCATCTGTACTGGGAGAATATGCATGGGGAAACAATACAGTTGCAGGATTTTTTTATAACTATACGGGACTGGGTACTTCGGCCGAGTTAGCCGCAGACGCCAGCACTACGATGGGCAATGCAAACTGGGTTTCAACCTATCCTTTATTCGGAGGAGCCACCCGTAACGGCGTGTTTGCAACGGGATCATCGAACCGCATGACCAGCGGCAGCACTTTCTATGGTGTCATGGAAATGAGCGGTAATGTATGGGAGGCCTGTGTTACAATCGGAAATATTGCCGGGCGTTCCTTTCAAAGTACAAATGGAGATGGCATTCTTTCTGCCAATGGAAATGCCAATACAAGCAGCTGGCCCTGCAGCAATATTTCCAACATTGCACCCGCCTGCGCCGAAGTAACAGATGCTGCGGGAATTATTATGAGAGGCGGTGGATTCATCACAAATAATGATTTCATGCAGACATCTAAACGAAGTATACAGGGAACGATTAACCGGGGTCTTGCTTCAGACAGGGGCGCCAGGGGAGTGTTATATATTAATTAGAATCTCATCTTTCTTCCCGGATTGATACACAGTAGCGTAAAAAAGTCAGCCATAGTTATATCGCTGGCTTTTTTCCTTTATAGAAATACAATATTTTTCTAACGGACCCCCTTCCCCACTTGCCACTAACCAATTCCCACTCGCCCTAATTTCTTATATTCGTCATATGTCATTTAATAAAGAAAGATTAGTAAAAAGATTTGCCGAAGAATACGAACTGTTGAATGAAAAACAAAGGCTGGCGGTGGACACCATAGAAGGACCCGTGATGGTGATCGCCGGGCCGGGAACAGGCAAAACACAAATACTCGCCAGCCGGATCGGGAAGATCCTGCTGGAAACAGATGCATACCCCCAGAATATTCTTTGTCTCACGTATACGGACGCGGGCGTGGTAGCCATGCGCAAACGGTTATTGCAATTCATCGGGCCCGATGCGTATAAGGTGAACATTTACACCTTTCATGCTTTTTGCAATGATGTGATACAGGAAAATTTATACCTGTTTGAAAAGAGAGAGCTTGACCTGGTATCCGACCTGGAAAAAATTCAGCTTTTTAAAGAGCTGATCGATTCATTTCCCAAAAACCACGCCTTGAAAAGATACCGGGGCGATGTTTATTTTGAGATCAACAACCTGCAATCCCTTTTCAGCGCCATGAAGAAAGAAGGATGGACCGCTCCGTATATTAATCAAAAAATTGATGAATATCTCGCCGACCTGCCCAACCGGGAGGAATTCATTTATAAAAGAAAATACAAAGAGTTCCATGCGGGCGACCTGAAGAAAGAAAAAATCCAGGAGGAAAATGAACGAATGGAAAAACTCCGGGCGGCAGTGGGCGAGTTTGACCGTTTCCAGCAACTGATGCGGAAAAAAAACCGCTATGATTTCGATGATATGATCAACTGGGTGATCAAAGCTTTTGAAGAAAACAAAAACTTATTGGCCAATTACCAGGAACGGTTTCAATACATACTGGTGGATGAATACCAGGATACCAGCGGCACGCAGAACAGGCTGGTTGAATTACTGATCAGTTACTGGGACAAACCCAATGTATTTGTGTTGGGTGAAGACGACCAGAGCATCTACCGTTTCCAGTGTG
>CAZQGZ010000120.1:0-3598 GCA_964592935.1 uncultured Chitinophaga sp.
GCCTGGACCGCTTTTGCCAGCGCTACCAATTACTGGACTTTATCCGGTAGTAATCTTTATAACAATTCAGGAACACAGGTGGGTATCGGTACAACCACTTCCGGGGAAACCGTTGCCGATAAATTGGGGATCAGCGGCAACATCAGGATGATCGGAACAGATACCATTTATATTGCACAATCAGGAACCGGTAGCGGAGGTTCGCTTACTTTAAGGGCTGGGTATGCATATATACCCGTAGGTGGTTCCGGAGGAAGTGTAAATATTTTAGCAACTAACAATATGCCTTCGGGCGGTTCCGGTTATGGCAACCTGGGAACATCGGGCGCGGTAAACATTACAGCAGGCAGTGGATATAATTCAGCCGGCGGAAATGTAAATATCACGGCGGGCCTAAGTTCTTACTGGGGTTTGACCAATGATGCACATTCAGATGTGATCGTTAAAGGAGGATACAATATCAATGCGGCTGATGCCGGAACCATTACCGCTGAAGGCGGACACATCATTTCGTTTAACTCTACAACTTCAACCGGAGGAAACCTTATATTAACTCCGGGTACCGGCGCCAGTAGCGGGGGAAATGGTTCCATTAAATTAGACGGTCTCGTTGCTTTGGGAGTAACCACGGGTCTTGCCGGGGGAGCCAGCGGTTCTCCGGTTTCTTTATTGAATCAAAAATCATTTATCACTGTATCACCGGCAGACAATACAAATAATTATTACCAGTTGCCCAACCCGGCGACCTACCCCGGCCGCATGTATATCATCAGGAACAATAGTGGATCATTCAGCGCAAACATTACTACAGCAGCCGGCCTCATGTATCCGGGTAGTTCCAATTCAAGTGTAACACCTTTTACGCTTAATCCAACCGGATCACCGAAAACGGTCATGATCATCAGCGACGGAACCAACTGGACGATTATGAAACAGGATTAAAGACAATACAAATTGTTTATTTTCTCTGTGTAATTTTTTTTTCTCAAGGAAAAAATGAAAAAACAATTTCTTCTTTTTATAACGCTTATATGGATCAGCCAGATCAAAGCACAAACCGGTATCACGATCGGTAACCAGGTGTGGATGAACAGGAACCTGGATGTTGCAACCTACCGGAATGGCGATCCCATACCTCATGTTACCGATGATTCAACCTGGGAAAAATTAACTACCGGGGCCTGGTGTTATTATAAAAATGATTCGGCAACCTATGGAGCTGTTTATGGTAAGCTGTATAACTGGTATGCGGTTAATGATCCCCGGGGACTGGCTCCTGCCGGTTGGCATGTAGCTTCCGATTCCGAATGGATAAAACTGGATTCTTATCTGGGTGGTTATAAATCGGGCGAAGGCGCATTGAAAGAAAAAGGAAAAACACACTGGCATCGCCCCAACCTGAAGGCCACGAACAGCAGCGGCTTCACGGGTTTGCCCGGGGGCTGGCGCGATGATTTCAGGGGCCATTTTAAAGGCCTCAGCTATTTGGCTTATTGGTGGACCTCAACCAGACACAGTGAAAAATATGCTTATGCCCGCCAGCTTGAATACCTGAATGGGTTTCTGACCGGCAGTTTCTTTCCCCCGACAAATGGCTTTTCTGTTCGTTGTGTAAAGGATTAAAATATTCATTGCTGGTTCATCCGGTCTGTAACTCAGGTTCAGGAAATGTAAAAAGAACGACCAACCCTTAATGATGCACAGGCTTTACAAGGATTGCTTTGTGCCACTTCGTGTCTTAGCGACTTTGTGATATAATTTCATGCCGCATATTTCCGGGTTGATTAATCTCATGTTCTTTCCTGTGAAAAATTATTAGTTTGGGCACTACCGGAAAACGGTATCATGAACCGGAACAGGTATTGAATTCACCGTTAAATGTATTTATATGAAATCGAAAATTCTGTTTGCCCTTGCGGTCATATTTATCATGGCTACTGCATTTAATGTCATTCACTTTCAGAAAAAACCATGGCCGGTACCCGATGCAGCCAAAAACAAAAAAAACACGGTTGCATCAAATGCCGAATCGATAAATGCCGGAAAAGCTTTATGGGGCACCCACTGTAAATCATGTCATGGCACAAAAGGTTTGGGTGATGGCCCGAAAGCGGCCCAGTTGAATACGGAATGCGGCGATTTTTCAAAAACGGATTTTCAAGCACAAACGGACGGATCCCTGTTCTATAAAGTATCACAGGGCAGAGAGGATATGCCGGCTTATAAAACCAAAATTCCGGACCAGAATGATATCTGGAACCTGGTTAATTATATGCGCACGCTGAAAAAAGGCGGCGCAACTATCCCGGTTGTAAAAGATACGGTCGTCAAAAAACCGGATACACCCCCGGTCAAAAAAGATACGGTCATCAAAAAACCGGATTTGCCCCCGGTCAAAAAAGATACCGTATCAAAGAAAGACAATCCCATAATACCCAAAACAGAAAATATCCCGATACAGGAACAGGTCAATAAACTCCGGGCCAGGGTAGATTCCCTGGAGAAGGTAATCGGGGAGCTGAACGAAAAATTATCAGCATTGAAAAAAGACAGCGTTGATCATAATTAGCAGGGACATTTAATTGTTAATCGCTTAAAAATTAATGGCCAACCTACAGCTGGCGGGTAAATATTACCCCGGTATGGTTTTACCGGGCAGGGGATAATTTTTTCCAAATGACAAAAATCATAATTCCTGCCTCTTTTCAGGAGTTAGCTTTAGTTCCACTAATTTTTAAGAGTATGAAAAATAAATTTTCCGGTTTATTTACCGAACCGCGCGGACTGTCCGAAAATTATTCTTTCAGACATCTTCAAATAACAATTATTAAAAGATTTACCATATTCCTGTATGGTTTTTTTATGTCATATACGGTTACGGCCCAGAATACTTCCTACAACGCCAATACAATTCCTATCGGAGGCACCAACAGCACAGCATTTGGATCGGGAGCGCTCAACGTTAATACCGGGGGCGGTAATGTTGCCAACGGATACCAGGCGCTTTTCTCCAACGGCACAGGAAGCAACAATGTGGCCAATGGTACAAATGCTCTTTATTCCAATACCACCGGGTCTAATAATACGTCCTGCGGACATAGTGCTCTTTATGCCAATACCACCGGGCTTAACAATACCGCCTATGGAGTGTCGGCTCTTTATTCCAACACTACCGGCTGGTACAATACTGCCTTTGGTTACCAGGCACTTTATAGCAACAACACGGGCTATTCAAATATAGCCATTGGAGTACGTTCATTATTCAGCAATACATCATCTTCAAATATTGTGGCAGTGGGAGATTCCAGCTTGTATAATAATTCAGGTACCGGAAATGTTGCCGTAGGTTCAAGAACACTTTTCAGCAATACCACAGGCAGTTATAACACCGCCAATGGTTACAGGGCGCTTTATTCCAACACCACCGGCAGTTCCAACACTGCCATTGGTTACCAGGCGCTGTATTCCAACACCACCGGCAGTTCCAACACTGCCATTGGTTACCAGGGGCTTTATCTTAACACCTCCGGCGATAACAACACCGCCAATGGTTACAGGGCGCTTTATTCCAACACCACCGGCAGTTCCAACACCGCCA
>CAZQGZ010000120.1:3698-5529 GCA_964592935.1 uncultured Chitinophaga sp.
GCCAATGGTTACAGGGCGCTTTATTCCAACACCACCGGCAGTTCCAACACCGCCAATGGTCAAGGTGCACTTTATTCCAATGCCACCGGTAATTCCAACACCGCCAATGGTCAAAGTGCGCTTGGTTCTAACACCTCCGGTAATTACAACTCTGCAAATGGCGCCTATGCTCTTTTTGCCAGCACCACCGGTAATTCCAACACCGCCAATGGATATGAGGCTCTGCGTATTAACACTACCGGCAGCACCAACACCGCCAATGGTTACCAGGCTCTTTTTGCCAACACCACCGGTAATAACAACACCGCCAACGGATCTGAGGCCCTGCGTGTCAATACTACCGGCAGTACCAACACTGCCAATGGTTACCAGGCACTTTATAGCAATAACACGGGCTATTCAAATATAGCCATTGGAGTACGGTCATTATACCTCAATATTTCAGCTTCAAATATTGTGGCAGTGGGAGACTCAAGTTTGTATAATAATTCAGGTGCCGGAAATGTTGCGGTAGGCTCGAAAACTCTTTTTGGCAACACAAATGGTACAAATAACACCGCTCTCGGTGATTCAGCAGGGTATAACAACCTGGGAAGCAAAAACCTTTACCTGGGCAGCCTGGCCGGTTATTATGAAACCGGGTCCAACAAATTATATCTCGCCAATGATTCCAACCGGACAATTATGTATGGTGATTTTTCTACAGGACAAATTTTATTGGGTAAACCTCAACCAACCGATTATGTATTCCCCGGCAACCGCACACTGAATGTATTGGGTGGTGTACTGGCCGATAGTGTTCGTGTTTCTTTGAGCAGCAACTGGTCAGATTTTGTTTTTGATGAGGGATATAAATTGCCGGCACTGGAAGACCTTGAACATTACATAAAAAAAAACAAACACCTTCCCGACATACCCTCCGCCGGAGAAGTAAAGGAGAAGGGAATAGAGCTGGGAGAAATGAACGCCAAACTGCTGGAAAAGACGGAAGAACTTACGTTGTATATTCTGCAACAGCAAAACCTAATTGAATTGCAGGCAAAGCAAAATGAAATACAAAACAAGCGGGTTGATGCATTGCAGGAGGAGATCAGCCTGATAAAACAGCTTCTCTTTAAAAAGAAAAAGCAATGATTTGCATTACACCGGAACAATTAGAATTTCCAATAATCCCGTTCATTTTTTTTATACTTCCCCCTGCTTTTCCTGATCCTGCAGGCCTCCACTTTATACTCCGGGCAAATGGCGTCGGAGTCACTGATATCTGAGGTTATATTATTCAGTATGATATCGGGAAAATGGAAAGTACTGCGGTGTATGCCTGTTTCCCCGGGAGCCTGTTTCATAAAATACTTTTTATTATAGTTATTTACATGGCCGGGCTCCAAACAATTTTTTTTAGAATAAAAAAAGCTCTCCAAAAAGAGAGCTCTAAAATTTACTGTGCAAAAAAGGATTATTGAGGCAATACCACTGAATCAACAACATGTATCACACCATTACTGCCTTTCAGGTCCGTTACTGTTACATAGGACGATCCGCCATTTTCATCAGTAAGTTTTACTTTTCCGTTTTCCAGGGATGCTTTTAAAGTTCCGCCGCTTACCATGGTTAAAGAAACGGAGCCATTTCCTTTTTTAATTGCAGCCAATACTGCGTTTGCATCCAGGTTACCGGCCACCACATGATACGTAAGGATCTTGGCAAGAGTCGCTTTGTTTTCCGGCTTCAGCAGAAAATCAACAGTACCGGCGGGTAATTTGCCAAATGCATCATTTACCGGAGCAAACACGGTGAAAGGTCCATCACTTTTTAGTGTAGCCACAAGGTC
>CAZQGZ010000120.1:5629-10554 GCA_964592935.1 uncultured Chitinophaga sp.
TGTTTGACAATCATGGTTTTTATCGTGCATTGAAAAGCGGCAAACCGGTTGTGCCCGTATTTATATTTGATAAAAACATTCTCGACGGGCTTACAGATAAAAAAGACCGGAGGGTTTCATTTATTTATGACTCGCTGCTGAAATTGCAGGCAGAAATAAAAAAGTACAACTCTTCTTTATATATCCTCTACAACACACCGTTGAATGCCTTTAAACAACTGGCAGAGGAATTTAGGATCAGTGAGGTTTTTGCCAACAACGATTATGAACCGTATGCGATAAAGCGAGATGACGAAATTGCTTTCTTTTTAAATAATAACAGGATAAAATTTTCAACGTTCAAAGACCAGGTGATTTTTGAAAAGGACGATGTGATGAAGTCCGATGGCAGCCCCTACACCGTTTTTACTCCCTACTCAAGAATATGGAAACAAAAGCTGGCGGAAGAAAACTTATCCGGCTACCCTTCGGAAGAACATTTGACGGCACTTCTGAAAACAAGACCCATTCCGGTTCCGTCGCTAAAAGAGATGGGATTTGAGCAAACCGCATATGGTGTTCCGGGTAGTACAATTGATCCTTCCGTTATTCAAAACTATTCTGATATCCGGAATATTCCTTCTGTCAACGGCACCAGCCGGTTAAGTGTGCCACTGCGTTTCGGAACAGTAAGTATCCGCCGGTTAGTGAAAGCAGCAATGGAATTAAACGAACAATGGCTCAACGAATTGATCTGGCGGGAATTTTTTATGATGATCCTTTTTCATTTTCCCCGTGTTGTTTCGGACTGTTTTAAACCAAAGTACAACTCCATTCGATGGAGAAATAATGAAAAGGAATTTGAATTATGGTGCAAAGGCGAAACAGGCTACCCGATCGTGGATGCGGGTATGCGTGAGCTGAACGAAACAGGGTTTATGCACAACCGGGTAAGAATGATTGTTGCCAGTTTTCTCACCAAACACTTATTAATTGACTGGCGGCGGGGAGAAGCTTATTTTGCCGAAAAGCTGATGGATTATGAATTGTCTTCCAACAATGGAAACTGGCAATGGGCAGCGGGTTGTGGTTGTGATGCGGCCCCCTACTTCAGAATTTTTAATCCATCCGAACAAACTAAACGATTTGACCCGGATCACATCTATATAAAGCGGTGGATAAAAAATTTTAAACCGGGTTATCTGCCTCCTGTGGTCGAACATGAGTTTGCAAGAAACCGGGCTTTGGATGTTTACAAAAAATCGTTAACCGAAAATGAAGTATTTACAAACCGAACAGTTCCTGCCAATCAGCCTTGAAGAAGCCTGGGATTTTTTTTCTTCGCCCAAAAACCTGAACCGGATAACACCCGGGGATATGCATTTTAAAATATTAAATGAAGTGCCGGAAAAAGTATACCCGGGAGCAATGATCATATATGATATCAGCCCATTTCTGAATATTCATTTCAAATGGGTTACAGAAATAACAGTGGTAAAGCATCTGGAATATTTTGTTGATGAACAGCGTAAGGGACCCTACCGCATCTGGCACCACGAACATCATTTTAAAAAAACAGACGGCGGCGTACTCATGACCGATAAATTATATTATGATATCGGCAAATCCATTTTTGGATGGATAGCCGGACTCCTTTTCGTTCATAAAAAAGTAAATGCAATTTTTAAGTACCGGGGCGAACAGCTTGAAAAATTGTTTGGGAAAAAATAATCCCCTTTTTGTGAAGCCTGTTTGCCAATCGCCCCACACCGAACAAACAGCAATGTAACTTCGAAACTTTTTTAATTCGGGTTATTTAATTTCTACTATCCCGTACTCGTCCTGGTCATACAAGCCATCACTTTATATTCCGGACACATAGCTTCGGAGTCGCTGATGCCGGAAGTGAGAAACACCAGCAACGGTGTAAATTTCCTATCGGATATTTGATATGCTGTTTTTTACAGTATCATGTTTTGTTTTCATGATGTTGCTTATCGCAGTGTAAGCTCTGTTTTCGTGCTGCATCTGGCTTTGCAGCTGCAGATATTGCAGGTTAAACGACATTTGCGTTTCCTGCATTTGTTTGGTCGCGGATAACAATTGATTTTGTGAATTTCCCCCAGCCGAAGTTCCCACCGCATCTGCCTGTTGTTCCCATTTTTTTAAAGCGTCGCTCATTGCCCGCATTGATGAATCATATCGTCGTAATTTTTTCTCCAATTCAAGCCGCTGGATTTCTAATAATTTTAATTCATTTTGCAAAAGAATATACTCGGAAGAGAAATTTTCAAATTGTCGGACTGTGATTTTGGCATTTATCTTAGACGTGTCAGGTTGCTGGGCCTGCACAAAAAAAGAAATACCGCATAGCAGGGATATCAGAAAGTAACGCATAATGCTATAAGTTAATTGAAAATAAAAAGGAATTAAACAATACAAGTCTTATTTTTAAAATACCAAGCCATACTCTTCAGGCGGATACTGCTGTTTTTCACCCACTGAAATAATTTCTAAAAATCCTTTTTTACCTTATACTTCCCCTTACTCTTCCTGATCGTGCAAGCCACCACTTTGTATTCCGGGCACATGGCTTCGGAATCGCTGATGCTGCTGGTGATATTGTTCAGCATAATATCCGGGAAATGGAAGGTGCTGCTCAGTATGCCGGGTTTTACTTCATCCGTAATTTTTGCTTTGATGTCCACCTTACCTCTCGGTGATTCCACGCAAACCATATCGCCGTCATTGATTAAATGTTTGCGGGCATCTTCTTCACAGATGAGTAATACATCATCGGTCAGTATGTCAACATTGCGGGTACGTCTTGTCATGGCCCCGCAGTTATAATGTTCAAGCTCCCGGTTGGTGGTAATGATATAAGGATATTCTTTTCCGTGCTGTACAATCTCTTCCGATTCCCTGAATGGATTGAACATAAATTTTCCTTTTCCTCTCGTGAATGTTTCTGTGTGCAGGATCTCTGTGTCTGTTCCGTCTTTCTTCACCGGCCATTGTTTGCCATTATCACCCAGCTCATTCCATTTTACCCCGGCAAAGAAAGGAACCACCTGCGAAATTTCCCGGAGCATCGTATCCGGATCATAATCGGCCTGTTCATATCCCATCCGGTTCATCATATCTACAATGATCTGTCCGTCGCACTTTGTTCCTTCAACAGGCTCAACAACCTTGTTCACTCTTTGTATCCTTCTTTCGCCATTGGTGAAAGTTCCGCTTTTCTCCAGGAAAGAAGCGCCCGGAAGAATAACAGTCGCCAGCCTGGCCGTTTCGGTCATAAATAATTCCTGCACGACAAACAGTTCCAGTTTTTCCAATGCCTTCACCACGTGATGTGTATTCGGATCGGTCTGTGCCATATCCTCGCCGATCACCCAGACAGCTTTTAATTTATCATTGAGTGCCGCATCATACATCTGCGGAATTTTTAAACCTGCATGCAAGGGCAATTTTGCATGATAGAACTCTTCATACATTTTGTGGATTTCCGGATTTGTCACATCAAGATATCCTGCACCCTGGTAAGGCTGGCATCCCATATCGGCTGCGCCCTGCACATTGTTTTGCCCCCGCAATGGATTTACACCAACGCCTCGTCTCCCGATATTACCTGTTATCATTGCCAGGTCAGCAATCAGCATGACTGTATAAGTTCCGTAAGAATGTTCCGTAACACCGAGACCGTGAAATGACATGGCATTCGGAGCGGATGCATACGCGATTGCTGCTTCACGGACAAGATTACGTTCAACACCGGTTACTTTTTCTAACTCATCAATATTGAGGGCTAAAATATTTTTTCTGAAATCATCATAACCTTCAGTTCTTGCAGCAATAAAATCTTTGTCTTCTAAATTTTCTTTGATAATGTAATACAGCATCATGTTCAGCAACGCGACATTGGTCCCGGGGCGCAATTGCAAATGATAATTGGCATACTTGACCAGTTCTGTCTTTCTCGGATCAATTACGATGAGCGTCTTTCCCTTTATCGCCTGCTGTTTGATCTTGGCACCGGTTACCGGGTGCGCATCCGTGGGGTTGGCGCCGATCACCATCATGCAATCGGTGTATTGCATGTCAATGATGGAATTGGTGGCTGCGCCGGTGCCGAAGGTTCTTTGCATCCCGATGGCTGTGGGCGAATGGCAAACACGGGCACAACTGTCAATGTTATTTGTTCCAATAACCGCCCGGATGAATTTCTGCATGATATAATTCTCTTCATTCGTACATCTTGCCGAAGAAATACCCGCTATCGCATCGGGGCCATGATTGGTTTTTATCTCCGTAAGTTTTGAGGCAATAAAATCATAAGCTTCTTCCCAGCTTGCTTCAACAAATTCTCCGTTCTTTTTGATCAATGGTGTACGCAACCGGTCTGGATGATTATAGAATGAAAATGCATAGCGACCCTTCAAACAGGTATGGCCGGCATTGGCTTCTGCATCATAAGGGGCCTGTATAGATTTAATTGTTCCTGCATTGACCGCCACATCCAGGTTGCAACCAACACCACAATACGTGCAAACGGTCCGAACTTTTTTATCAAACACGATGGATTTGGACTCAAACACATCGCTGATGGCCGACGTGGGACAGGCCTGCGCACAGGCGCCGCAGCTTACACAATCGCTTTCATTGAAACTTACATCGGAGCCCTTGATGATATGACTGTCGAATCCGCGGCCGGCCATGCTTAGAACAAATTGCCCCTGCACTTCATCACAGGCCCGCACGCAACGGAAACAATTGATGCATTTGGAAAGATCGGAGGTCATGTAAGGGTGACTCAGATCTTTTTTCCTGTCGAGGTGATTTTTCCCGGCGGGATAACGAACATCGCGGATACCAACCCGTGCAGCCACTTCCTGCAACTCGCAATTATTATTGACCTCACAGGTTAAACAATCCAGCGGGTGATC
>CAZQGZ010000121.1:0-10466 GCA_964592935.1 uncultured Chitinophaga sp.
GACAAGGTACAAGGGACAAGGCACAAGGCACAAGGTACAAGGCACAAGGAACCCTAACTTCAAGTCTTTCCCTATCGTATCAAAGGGCAGGGATTTCTTAACCTCCAAGCTTTATTATGATGGCAGACAATATTTTTCTTATTTGTTCGCCTTCGTCGATCAGGCATCCTTTATCTTTTTCCAAATCATTATCGTCATAGGTAAGAATAAGATCTATCCATTTGATAGTTTCCTTTGCTTCACGTCTTGAGGTTTTGAGCTTCATCTTCTCATCTGCTTTTCCTAAATCTTCAGATGCCTCTATGTAATTGGCGCTTACTGAACCACTGGAACGTATGGCCTGTTTAATGTATTCTTTGTTTATAATATCCCATTTTACCCTGGTACAAAAATCCCTCACCGCTTTTGCATAACTATGAAACCTATCTTCCAGTTCTTTCGACATAGTAAATAAAAGCAGGAAAATTTGTGCTTTAAGACCTTGTACCTTGTGCCTTGAATTCTTTATTTAGGTTTTTCGTACAGAAACTTCACCATCGCATTTTTTTGTTCATCTGAAGTCAGGTAAAGCTGGTAACGCTTGCCGCCGGTATTGATGATCATCAGGGCGGTATTGGGGGGAATAGTACCCTGGTTTTCACCCACCATGATCACTTCCTGTTCCTGGTTTTTCAGGTCGATCCTCACGTTGATGGAAACAGGCCTTTCGCCTAATCTTTTATTGGTTACAACCGGCATATTGTTTACGTACACTGAAATGGTATCTCCGTCAACCTGGCCATTATCATAAAAATCAATTTTAATAGAGCCGGTATCGACTTTTACTTCTTTTACGAGTTCCGTTTTCCTTTTGGTAAGCGTGGGTGGTAACCGGAACTCCGGTTTGAAAGAAGATTTATCAAACCGGGTTAATACAATGGTACCGGGAGGGCAGATTGATTTATTGTCCATGGTCTTGCCCGTCCAGTCACCCCGTAATTGTTCTTCCGGCCCGCTTCCTTTATGAAAAGCCAGTTTATATTTTTTGATGCAGGGGATGCAATCCCCGGGGATATGAAAGGTGGTTACGCCAATCTCGCTGATGGAAATATGATTGCTGTCTTTCTTATAAATGCCCTCAAATGTTTCTTTAACGTAATTGCTGGTATCTGAAAAATGATAGGAAGTGCCGATGATCCTGGTACCGGCCACCTGCAGTTGCAATTCGATATTGTACACCGGGAAACAACCTCCCGGCTCCATGATCAGTTTGCCCTTCCAGATACCGTTCAGATCCTGGGCACCGCAATGAAAGATATTCATCAGGCAGATTGATATGATTGCTATCCGGCGTAACATTATTCCTGAAAATTAAACGAAAATGCGTAAGCGAAATTGAAAATTACAGAAACGGTAACACCCGCACCTCCCTTTTGTAATATTACAACACCAGTCATTGCACTTACGGAGTGCCTGAACTCCTCCCTCCCACTTGTGGAGTGGGCCGGGGTGAGGTGGGGTGAGGTTATTTTTCTTTCTGGTATTTAAACCGCACCATGGCATTCTTTTGTTCGGTAGACGTAATACGTACATCAAAACGTTGCTCACCGGCTTCCACGATCATCAGGGATGTATTGGGTGGGATCCGTCCCAGGTTCTCGGCAACCATCACCAGTTCATGTTCGGAATTATCTTCATCGATCTTAAACTTGACAAGAAGTGGTGTTGCGGAAAGCCCTTTGGAAGAAAGCACTAATTTTTTATCAAGATAAACCGATATCGTATCACCATCGATCTCCCCGTTATCATACAACTTCACCGTTACATCCGGATCATTCACGGTCAGGACTTTGACCAGTTCGTTGGTTCTTTTGATCATGATGTCCGGCGTTTTGACGGGCGGGGTGGTGATTTTCACCACCGGCCTTGTCGTTTTCTGGGTAGTATCTGCGACCGGTTTCTTTACGGGGGTTGTATTGGTATTTGTTTTCGTTACGGGCTTTGTCACCGTTGTTTTGGGTACAACGACAGGCTTTTTCACCGGCGTGGTATTGGTTGTTACCGGTTTCTTTACAGGTGAGATCTCCGGTTTTGTTTTTACGGTATCTTTTTTTATGGGCGGCTGGTTATCTATGACGGGAACATTTTTTATTTTATTTCTTAAAAAAGGTTCTACATAAA
The DNA here is from genome assembly GCA_964592935.1 of uncultured Chitinophaga sp. Taxonomy (GTDB): domain Bacteria; phylum Bacteroidota; class Bacteroidia; order Chitinophagales; family Chitinophagaceae; genus JJ008. The sequence continues at coordinate 2,161 of CAZQGZ010000121.1, forward strand.
AATCGGTTGTCTGAACTTTTCTCAGAAATACTTTTCCCCCGCCGCAATCGCCCCATTTGCCGGGCGGATTCAGCTGGTAAGGAGCTTCATATTTACCGAGATATGTACCTTCCAGAAATTCTTCTTTGCCCGACCTCGAATACTGGAAATTATAATTCATGATACAGGTGGCTCCGCCCAGCGTGCTCTTCACCTCCACTGTTTTTATCTCCCGGATCCTGAAAGAGGAAGACGAATTAATGAAATTGCCCGTCATAGTGGCTTTCCCATAAAAACGAACATCGAGATATGAATAAGACACTCCGGTAACGGCGTTTGAATTGCTTTGTGAGATCTGGAACTCCAGTTTATAATGTTCCCCGGCGTCAGAAATGAAATATCCTTTCCATATGCCCGTAAGATCCTGGGCAAAAGATGATACCTGGGTTAGCGGTATCATGAAAATCAAAACCAATTGCCTGAAAAAGGTTCGTTTCATCGAGGGTCAAAAATAACGAATTGGTTCGTATGGAATAATAGCCCCGCGGCAAAGAGTTTGTTAATTTTAAATGCTATTCTGTTTCAAAAAGGAACATAACAATAGTGCGATAGTTCATCTTCTTTAACCGGACTTTGCTAAATTTGCACACTAATAAAAATAAGTATAAAATTTCATGATCAAAATCACCCTTCCCGACGGCGCCGTCAGGGAATACAACCAGGGGACATCCGCACTGGACATTGCAAAATCGATCTCGGAAGGTTTGGCCAGGAAAGTATTGGCCGCAAATATCAACGGGCAGGTTTGGGATGCCACCAGGCCCATACAGGATGATGCATCATTGAAATTACTTACCTGGAATGATGAAGATGGCAAAAGCACTTTCTGGCATTCATCTGCCCACCTGATGGCGGAAGCGGTTGAGTCTTTGTTCCCGGGCGTCAAATTCTGGGTGGGCCCTCCGGTGGAGAACGGATTTTATTATGATATGGACCTGGGGGATAAAAAAATGACGGAAGAAGACCTGGCGGTGCTGGAGAAAAAGATGAATGAACTGGCCAAACAAAACAACAGCTTTACCAGGAAAGAAATTTCCAAGACCGATGCTGTGAAATATTTTGAGGATAAAGGGGATGAATACAAACTGGATCTGCTAAACGGGTTGAATGACGGTGAAATAACATTTTATACACAGGGGAATTTCACCGACCTCTGCCGGGGGCCGCATATTCCCAATACATCATTGATCAAAGCCATCAAACTGACCAGTATTGCCGGAGCTTACTGGAAGGGGGATGAAAAAAATAAAATGCTGACCCGTTTATATGGCGTCACATTCCCTTCGCAGAAAGAACTGGATGAACACCTGCTGATGATAGAAGAAGCGAAGAAAAGGGATCACCGCAAACTGGGGAAGGAACTGGGCATCTATACTATGGATGATGATGTGGGCCCGGGACTGATCATGTGGATGCCCAACGGAACGGTCATCATTGAAGAACTGGAAAAACTGGCCAAAGAAACCGAAATGGCCGGCGGATATAAAAGAGTGGTGACCCCGCATATTGCCAAAGAAAGTATGTATATCACCAGCGGGCATTTACCTTACTATGCGGACAGCATGTATCCTCCCATGGAAATGGAAGGGGAAATGTATTACCTGAGATCCATGAATTGCCCGCATCATCACAAGATCTTTGCGGCCGAGCCAAAAAGTTACAGGGACCTTCCTTACCGCGTTGCAGAATACGGTACGGTTTACCGGTATGAACAAAGCGGAGAATTGTTCGGATTGATGAGGGTCCGATGCCTGCATATGAATGATGCCCATATTTACTGCACCAAGGAACAATTCAATGATGAGTTCAGGGCAGTGAATGAAATGTACCTGAAGTATTTTAAAATATTCGGTATCGAAAAATATGTGATGCGGCTTTCCCTTCATTCACCGGAGAAACTGGGAATAAAATATGTAAATGAGCCTGAATTGTGGAAAGAAACCGAAACGATGGTTCGCAACGTGCTGACCGAATCAAATATCCCTTTCGTGGAAGTGAAAGACGAGGCGGCATTTTACGGGCCCAAGATCGACGTACAGATCTACAGCGCCATCGGCCGCGAATTTACCCTCGCCACCAACCAGGTTGATTTTTCACAGGGAAGAAGTTTTAAACTGGAATACACTGACCAGTCAAACAAAGTGGAAACTCCGCTGATCATTCACCGCGCTCCGTTGGGAACACATGAACGTTTTATCGGTTTTCTCCTCGAGAAATATGCCGGTAAGTTCCCGCTCTGGCTGGCACCGGTACAGGTGAAAGTGCTTCCGATCAGTGATAAATTCATGGAATATGCAAAGTCTGTTTCCAATCAACTGAAAAAAGCTGATATTCGCAGTGAAGTTGACGACCGGAATGAAAAGATCGGTAAGAAGATCAGGGATGCTGAGTTAATGAAAGTTCCTTACATGCTTGTAGTCGGGGAAAAAGAAGTGAGTGAAAATAAAGTGGCAGTAAGACGACATGGAAAAGGTGATGCGGGGGTGAAAGGAGTAGATGAGTTTATTCTTGAAACAATGGAAGAAATTAAAGAAAGGAGAAGCGAATAATAGTCGGAAAGACGGAAAGACCGGAAGTCGGAAAGACCATTTCTGATGTAGGAATATTTCTTTCGGTCTTTACTGACTTGCTGACTTTCGGACTTTTAATACTAAAAACAATTATTAACCAAAAAAAGTAAATGGCAGTACCACAAAAACCCGGAGGCGGGTTCAACAGGCCGTCAGGCGGGGGTTTCAAACCCGGGGGCGGCGGATTCAACAAAGGCGGTTTCAGGGGCCGGTTTGCTCCCCGCAAAGAAGCAGAACATCGGATCAATCATTTTATCAGGGTTCCCCAGGTTCGTCTGGTAGGTGATAATGTAGAAGTCGGTATTTATGATACACAGGTGGCCCTGAAAATGGCACAGGAACAGGCGCTTGACCTCGTCGAAATTTCACCGACAGTTGATCCTCCCGTTTGCAAGATCATCGACTACAACAAATTCCTCTACGATAAAAAGAAGAAAGAAAAGGAGATGAAGGCCAAGAGCAAGGTCTCTGAGGTAAAGGAGATTCGTTTCACTCCCAATACCGACGATCATGACTTCGACTTCAAAGCCAAACATGCAGAAAACTTTTTGAAAGAGGGCAACAAGGTAAAAGCCTATGTACAATTCAAAGGCCGCGCCATCCAGTTCCAGGACAGGGGGCAGTTATTGCTGCTGAAGTTTGCAGAACGATTGGCAGAGATCGGGGTGCTGGAGAGTATGCCCAAGATGGAGGGAAGGAGAATGCTGGCGATGTTTGCGCCGAAGGGAAAGAAGAAGGCGCAATAAAGTGAAATATTCTTAATAGTAACCCGGGATAAGATCCGGGTTTTTTTATTCCGATGTATTCATACTCTTCATCCGATTATTTTACTACTTTCCCCTGTAATTATAAAAACTTTTCATTATGAAATGTCTCCTCCTTCTTTTTTTCACCAGTTGTTTTATGCAGTTAAATGCACAAAGCGATGAGATCACATTGGAAAAAGCTTTGTACGATCTCCCCGGTGTCCAGTTCAAAAAATACTCTAAACCGGGTGATAAGTACCTGCGATATAGTTTATTCATCAGGCAACCGCTGGATCATCAGCACCCGGGAATAGGATATTTCTATCAATCCGCATTACTTACCCATAAAGGTTTTTCCCGTCCAATGGTCATGGAAACTGAAGGATATGAAATGCGAACAGGAGGCAATGAAATTGAAAAGATGCTGGATGCAAACAATATCAATATCGAACACCGCTATTTCGGAACCTCAAGACCCGATTCATTGCAATGGGAATACCTGACATTTGAGCAATCAACGGCCGATCTTCATTATATCAACCAGCTTTTTAAAACTATTTACAAAAACAAATGGATCAGTACGGGTATCAGCCGGGGAGGGCAAACCTCGATCTATTATAAATACTTTTATCCCGGCGATGTGGATCTGACTGTTCCGTATGTAGCCCCGTTACCCAATAGTCTTGAAGATAAAAGAATCTACCGGTTTTTAGATACAATGGGATCTGTTGAATGCAGAACGAAGATCTTTAATGTTCAGAAATATTTATTATTGCATGAGGAGGAAATACTTGAAAAATTAAAATGGTACGAAAAAGGAGCAGGTGCAACCTTTGATTATTTCGGCGGGATTGGTAAGATGTATGAGATCTCAGTATTGGAATATCCATTTGCTTTCTGGCAAACCGGATTTACTCCCTGTGAAAAAATTCCAGCCGGAACTTCAGCCGATGAATATCTTGATCACCTGATAGAGATCGTAGGTTTAGACTGGATGTCAGATAAGGATCTTGCCAAATGGGCAGCCCATAATTATATGGCCAGGACACAAATGGGATACTATGGCTATGATATAACCCGTTTCAGGAAATACCTGCATTATATTTCCGGCGAAAATCCAACGGCGGCATTGGCCCCCAATTATCTTTCGTACAAACCTTTTGACACAACCTTTACACATAACGTACATACCTGGCTGGATGAAAAGGGCAATAATTTGCTATACATTTACGGAAGTCGTGACACCTGGACTGCCTGTGGTGTTATTGTGTCCGATAAAGTAAATTCAAAAAGATTTATGATACCCGGTGCGAATCATTATCAGGCCCGGGTAAAAAATATGCCGGCAGATCTTCAAAATGATTTTGCTGGCTTACTAAAAAAATTCCTGGGACTGGAAGTTGATCTGGACGCATTAAAATAATTTCCATAAGCCCGGAGATAAACTCCGGGTTTTTATTGCTGAGTATTGATGGTTCATCATTCAATTCTGACCGTTGATACAATATTTTCAGCCAATGACGGTAAAAAGTCCGCTTTCCGTATCTTGAGCCATATTTAATTAAATACTTTTTATGCAAGCAACACTGAGCAGGTTTTTACTTTTCATTGCATTCGTTGCATTATCAGTAAATGTTTTTGCACAACAACCCGCAATGGCAAAGCCGGATACGGCCAAAAAAAATGGTGGTCCGGCTACCGGCCCCAAACCTTACAAAGAAGTCATCACTTCAAAAGCAGTTTCTGATGCCGGGCTATTCTGGGTTCATAAAGTGGAGGACAAATATTTTTTTGAAATTCCTGATTCATTATTCAGCCGGGATATCCTGGTAGTGAACCGGATCTCAAAAGCTGCTGCGGGTATGCGCAGCGGCGGCTTCTTCGGTTACGGCGGTGACCAGATCGGGCAGAATGTGATCCGGTTTGAAAAAGGACCCAATAATAAAATTTTCATTCGTAATATTTCTTTTGCGGAATATGCAAAGGATTCAACATCTCCCATGTTTACGGCAGTCAACAATTCCAATGTGCAACCCATTGCGGCTGCCTTTGATATTAAATCATTGGGGAAAGATTCATCAGGAGCCGTCATTGACATCACAGATTATATCAATGGCGATAACGATGTACTTCATTTCAGCAGTTCATTAAAATCATTTTTACGTTTTGCGGCTATCCAGGCCGATAAGTCATATATCGTTTCGGTAAAATCATACCCGATCAATATTGAAATTAAAACTGTAAAAACGTATGGCCGTTCACCCGCACCTGCCACCGGAGGTTTTGGCGGCGGTGGCGGCACACCTGCAGGAAATATGACGGTTGAATTAAACAGTTCATTGGTCCTGTTGCCAAAAGTTCCCATGCAGTCAAGATATTTCGATCCGCGGGTTGGATATTTCGCAGTTGGTTATACAGATTTTGATGCAAATCCTCAGGGTGTGAAAAATATCATACTTGTAAAACGCTGGAGGCTGGAGCCTAAAGATGAGGATATGGAAAAGTATAAAAGAGGGGAACTGGTGGAACCAAAGAAACCCATCATATTTTATATTGATCCGGCCACTCCCAAAAAATGGATCCCATACCTGATGCAGGGAGTGGATGACTGGAAAGTGGCATTTGAAAAAGCAGGGTTTAAAAATGCGATCATGGCTAAAATGGCTCCCACCAAAGAGGAGGACAGCACCTGGAGCCTCGATGATGCCCGCAATTCGGCCATCGTGTACAAACCATCTGATATTGCCAATGCCAGCGGCCCCAGCATTTCTGACCCCAGAAGCGGGGAGATCATGGAAAGCCATATCAACTGGTATCATAACGTCATGGAGTTGATCCATAACTGGTATTTTATCCAGACTGCGGCCGTGGATCCCCGGGCAAGAAAAATGCAATATGATGATGAACTGATGGGTCAGCTTATCCGTTTTGTTTCTTCGCATGAAGTAGGTCATACTTTAGGACTCCGTCATAATTATGGATCGAGCAGCACCGTGCCGGTTGAAAAATTAAGGGATAAAGCATGGGTGGAAGCCAATGGCCATACACCCTCTATAATGGACTATGCCCGTTTCAACTATGTGGCCCAGCCTGAAGATAATATCAGCGAAGCAGGATTGTTTCCCCGCATCGGTGACTACGATAAGTGGGCAATTGAATGGGGATATAAAATCTTTCCTCAATACAGAAATGCAGAAGATGAAAAAGGGTTCCTGAATTCCTGGGTAATTGATAGGCTGAAAAATCACAGGCTCTGGTTTGGTACCGAAACCAACCAGGATGACCCAAGGTCACAACGTGAGCAGGTGGGCGATGACCCGATGAAAGGCAGCATGTATGGTATCAGGAACCTGCAACGGATCGTTCCCAACCTGATGCAATGGACCAAAGAACCCAATGAGGACTACAGCAACCTGACCGAAATGTATGGCCAGACCTACAGCCAGTTGAACTTTTATATAGGACATGTTGCCAAGTATGTCGGCGGTATAATGGAAACACCGAAAATGGTGGAGGAGCAGGGGCCGGTCTATGAGATCGTGTCCAAAGAAAAACAAAAAGAAGCAGTTGAGTTTCTCAATAAATATTTATTTGCTACGCCTTCCTGGATCATAGATACAGCCATTTACAGCCGTATCGGTGCAGACCCTTTCACCCCAATTTATAATCCGGACGGCAGCATCCGGGTAAATACGGTTGGTGGATTGCAGGACAATGTGCTGAACCGGTTTTTCAATACGCGTACATTAACCAAATTACTGGATGCAGAAGCAATGATCGGCAATAATGCTTACCGGGTCATTGATTTTTTCAATGATCTTAAAAAGGGTATTTGGTCAGAACTGCCAGCCAGGAAAACGATTGACAGTTACCGTCGTAACCTCCAGAAATCATATATTAATATTTTAATAAACCTGATAAATCCTCCTTCAGTTTCGGTAGGAGGTGTTACAATCACGGGAGGAACCAATGACAAATCAGATATTAGCAGTGTGATCCGGGCCCATTTGACTTCATTAAGAAACGAAGTGAATGCGGCTGCCACAGTTATCGCTGACCTGATGTCGAAATATCATCTCCAGGATGTATTAAAAAGAATAGATAAGGCTCTGAATCCTAAATATTAACCGGGATTACGTTTAATATTATTTAAGAAGCGGGACTTTCATCAGGAAGTCCCGCTTTTTCTTTTAAATTGACTTTGCCGGCTTGCGTTTCACCCTTATCTTTGCTGCCCGTTTAAAAAACGGTAGTTCTTCTACAACCGTGTTGTCCTGACTCCCGACTAACGACCTGCCTACCGGCAGGCAGGCTCATGACTCACGACTATTAACCGAAGAGGTCCAATAAGGATCCTGCCTGTGCGGGAACACCTCAAGGGTAAAAATTAAAACTGGGTAAAATGCCTAAAGTAAAGACAAACTCCAGTGCCAAAAAAAGGTTTAAGGTGACCGGCACGGGGAAGATCATGCATCAGAAAGCCTTCAAACGTCACATCCTGACGAAGAAATCCAAAAAACGTAAACGTAACATGCGCAAAGACGGGGAAGTTCCGGCTTCTCATTTGCACTTTGTAAAACGCCTGCTGCGGCTGAAATAAGCTGTTAGCTATTAGCTGTTAGCCATTAGCTGAAGAACTAAACCTTAGGACTCAAGCTCATAGCTAAAAGCTAATGGCCAATCAAACAACATTTTCAAACTTTAAACACTTTCAGATATGCCTCGTTCAAAAAATGCAGTAGCCTCCAAAGCGCGCCGCAAAAAAATATTAAAACAAGCCAAAGGTTTCTATGGCAAACGTAAAAACGTACTCACTGTTGCCAAGAACGTTGTGGAGAAAGGGATGACCTACATGTTTGTAGGCCGTAAACTTAAGAAAAGGGAATACCGCTCACTCTGGATCGCCCGTGTCAATGCAGCTGTGAGGGCTGAAGGAATGAATTACTCTACG
>CAZQGZ010000122.1:0-10326 GCA_964592935.1 uncultured Chitinophaga sp.
AATGTCACATTATGACGAAATCGACACTAAATGACGAAATCGACAGTTTTTGTGCGGAAACGGGGATGTTTCTTCGAACCTTCTTCGAAAGTTCTTCGAACGCGCTTCGAACCGGCTTCGGAACTTCTTCGAGACTTCTTCGAACCAGCTTCGCAAATTTGCGAAGATGCCCCGGAGAAGAGTCGGAGATGGTACGGAGCTGGGGTAGTTCGGAAAGCCGTAAGACCGTAAGTGCCCGGGGGTTTTTTATACCGCAAAAAGGTTGATAAAACCGGAGATGATTTACTGAATAGGGGGTACAATTTTCAATGTTTTTAAGTTAGGAATAATTGCCGATTTGCTACATTAGTATGGTCAGGTTTTCCGGAGGAGGTCAATTTGATAATAAGATGAATAAACCATGAAATTTAATGCTATGATAAAACGATCATTTATTTTCCAATTGGTACTTATTTTTTTTGCAAGTTGTAATGCACAAACTAATGAAGAAAAGATTGAAAAAACATCAATACGAATTTTGTCTATTATAGAAAAAGGTAATGTAAATGAATTTGAAAACATAATTGGTCATGAGCTGTCAGTTATTGGAAAGAATAAGTATTTGCTTTCGAAAGACTTTGAGAAATGCCAAAAGTTATATGTTGAGTATGTTAAGGAGAGTGCCCCAAAAATTCAAATCACTGGCATCTATAACGAATTAGGAAACCGACTAGTTATAATCCCATTTTTTGAAGGAGTTGATAGTATTAACAATATTTCTAAAGTACAGATTAAATTATTATTTGGTCCTCCTAATTTTATTTCGCTTGATAAAATCTCTGGTTATGAAATTTATATACAAAATTTAAAAGATAGTATTCAAACAATTCCTGTAAGCCCAATTAAAAAAGTAGAATAAGGTCCCGGACTCCCTACCTGATTTTCTATTTTCTTTCCCGGCGAGTCTCCTCCAGGAGTATCGCGGAAGAATTAAGTTTCTGGTGGAGAGGCTCACCGATGCTACCAGGGAGGGTTTCAACAATCCGGCGAGTCCCTCGCACAGATTTCCACTAAGCAGGTTGCTGCCTGGGGAGAATCGCCGACAAAGGATAAAGTAAATCAATGAGTATCATTAAATTGTAATTAAGTTAAAAAATTATGTAACATGATTGTTTTAAATATAGTATACTTTTGTTTCGAAGTTATTTCATGAAAAAGGTCCTCACTGTTATAATCGCCCTTGTGTATATGAGCACTTCCATTGGTGCAAACATACATATGCACTATTGCATGGGTAAGCTGGCCGATTGGGGGCTTGGACATAATAAGTCCAAAACCTGCGGTGAATGCGGGATGGTGAAAAGTGAGGAAAAAGATAATGGCTGTTGTAAAGATGAACACAGGTTTGTAAAAAACGACACTGACCAAAAAATTGCAGAAGCAGGGTTCCAGATGATGCAGTTGGCATCTGCCACTCTTCCGGCATCTTTTTTGGAAATACCCGATTTATACTTTTCTTCCGTTACAGAGGAAACTCCGATCAGCCATGCCCCGCCGCGAAGTGGCGGGATAGCTGTTTATATCCTCAATCGAACCTTCCTGATTTAAAGATTACTCCTTTCCGGAAGCCGGACAAATCAGTTGTCGGGCTATTGGCATTTCCATAGCCAGCCACAATTCATTTCTTATAATATTAATTTCAAAAAATGAAAGTATTAATAATGCTGATGATGGCAGCTTTCACCATCATGAATGCATCAGCGGATGCTCAAAACAAAACAGCGTCTTTTAAGGTTTATGGCAACTGCGGCATGTGTAAAAAGAGAATTGAAAAAGCAGCCCTAACCGACGGGGTCAGCACTGCCATGTGGAATAAGGATACTAAAATGCTGACAGTTGCTTATGACAGCACCCGGATATCAAATAACCAGATCCAGAAAAATATTGCAGCCGTGGGTCATGATACAGAGAATATGCGTGCGGAGGATACCGTGTATGATAAACTTCCCGGTTGCTGCCTGTACGAAAGAAAAAAGGAGGATAAAAACCAACCCGCCGATCATAAACATTAAACTAAAAAGCAATGAAACAGGTTCTTTTTTTAACAACAACACTCGCAATATTTGCATTTATCGCCTGCAAAAACAACGGCAGCAACAAACAGGAAGGTCATGACATGAAAACAATGAACAACGACAGTACAGAGCATGTGGCCACTGCCGATGACAGGGATATCAAACCCGTTGCGGTTGTTTATACCCAGGTGGATGCAAATATTGCCGCGTCCATTAAATCAATTGTTGACCATTACCTGCATATTAAAAATGCACTGGCCAGTGATAATGCCGGTGAGGCAGCCAGCGGTGCAAAGGCAATGGAAGAAGCTATTACTAAACTGGACAAGTCATTGTTCACTGCCGAACAAAAAACCGCCTACGATGCCAATGAAGCGGAAATGAAAGAGCATGCGGAGCACATTGCTGAAAACGGCGACAACATAAAACACCAGCGTTCGCATTTTGTGCAAATGAGTGAAGTAATATACGTGTTAGTGAAAAACTTTGGAGCCGGCCGCCCTGTTTATCATGATCATTGCCCGATGGCAAGAGACAATCAGGGAGCCATGTGGATAAGCGAAGTAAAGGAAATCAAAAACCCATACTTCGGTTCGGAAATGTTCCGGTGCGGCCGGGTGGAAGAAGTAATTAAATAATGATCTAACAAAACATCATGGTTCAAAAATTAATTGGACTCGCTCTACGCAACAGGCTTATTGTGCTGCTGTTTGCAGCCGGCCTGTTTGCGTATGGCATCTATTCTGTAAAGCAAAATCCCATTGATGCCATACCGGATTTAAGCGAAAACCAGGTGATTGTTTTTACAGAGTGGATGGGCCGAAGTCCGCAGGTAATAGAGGACCAGGTTACCTATCCGCTGGTAAGCAACCTGCAGGGCATTCCAAAAATTAAAAACATCCGTGGTTCATCCATGTTCGGGATGAGTTTTGTATATGTGATTTTTGAAGACAATGTAGACATTTATTGGGCCAGAACCCGGGTATTGGAACGGTTAAATTTTGCCCAGCGCTTATTACCGCAGGGGGTTACTCCAACATTGGGTCCCGATGGTACAGGTGTGGGGCATATCTACTGGTATCATTTGGATGCTCCCAAAATGGATTTAGGGGAGCAAAGGGCCTTGCAGGACTGGTATATCAAGTTCGCGTTACAAACCGTTCCCGGGGTAGCGGAGGTAGCTTCCTTTGGCGGTTTTGAAAAGCAATACCAGCTGGTGGTTGACCCGGTAAAGCTGCAGTATTACAACATCTCGCTGATGGATGTAATGAATAAAGTGAAGGCCAATAACAATGATGTGGGAGGCAGAAAATTTGAAATGGCCGACATGGCTTATATCATCCGGGGCCTGGGGTATATCAAAAGCAGGGAAGATGTAGAGAACATCTCACTGGATAATTACAATGGCATACCGGTAAGGGTAAAAGACATTGGCTCGGTACAAATGGGCGGTGACCTGCGTCTTGGCATTTTTGATATGGATGGAAAAGGAGAAGTGGTGGGAGGAATTGTGGTGATGCGTTACAATGAAAATGCCAATAAAGTAATTGAAGCCGTAAAAGCAAAGATGAAAGAGGTGGAGAAGGGATTGCCGGAAGGCGTCACTTTTAAAACCTCATATGACCGCAGCACCCTGATACAGGAGGCCATTGACTCCGTTAAAGGAACATTAATTGAGGAAATGATTGCGGTCTCCCTTGTTGTACTCATCTTTCTTTTTCACTGGCGCAGTGCTGTGATTATTCTGATACAATTACCCATTTCTGTTGCAGCCGGTTTCATTTTTCTTGAAATGTTTGGTATTTCTTCCAACATCATGTCATTAACAGGTATTGCACTGGCCATTGGCGTAGTGGTGGATGATGGCATTGTAATGGTGGAAAATGCTTACCGGCATATCAGCGAAGGACAATCAGCGAAAATTAATTCATCCGATAAAGTATAGATATGGCAAGCCGGATCAAAAGAAATAAAGACCCGTTGACAGCAGAAGAAAGGAATGCGATTATTGAGAAGTCATCTAAACAGGTTGGCCCCGGGGTTTTCTATTCAACCATCATTGTGGTTACTTCTTTTCTCCCTGTTTTTTTATTAACCGGGATGGAGGGTAAACTCTTTCATCCATTGGCCTGGACAAAAACCTTTATCCTGTTAATCGATGCTTTTTTGGCTATAACATTAACGCCGGTACTGATATCCTATTTTTTAAAAGGAAGATTAAAACCGGAAAGCGCTAACCCGGTTACCAGGACGCTGGAGAAAATCTATACTCCCGTTTTAAAATGGTGTTTGAAATGGCGTAAGACCACCATTGCAGTTAACATTATTGCTTTGGCGACAGGAATCATAATGATGACCCGGCTCGGTTCTGAGTTTATGCCGCCGCTGGATGAAGGTTCATTGCTGTTTATGCCTGTTACATTGCCTGATGTTTCAAACTCAGAGGCAAAACGATTGTTGCAGGTGCAGGATAAAATCATAAGCACCGTTCCCGAAGTGTCGCATGTATTGGGCAAAGCAGGCAGGGCCAATACAGCAACTGACAATTCCCCGATCAGCATGATTGAAACCATCATTTTGCTGAAACCCAAGTCCGCATGGCGGGAAGGCATGACAAAGGATGGCATCATCAATGAACTCAACTCCAAATTGCAGATACCGGGGGTTACCAATGGATGGACACAGCCCATTATCAACCGGATTAATATGCTTTCAACTGGCATCCGTACCGATGTGGGATTAAAAGTGTACGGACAAAACCTGGACAGCATTTATGCATTTGCACAAACCATTAAAAAGCAATTGGAGGGAATAGACGGTGTTAAAGATTTATATGTAGAACCCATTACCGGCGGCAAGTATGTTGACATAGCAATAAAGCGGGAAGAAATCGGGCGCTATGGGTTAAGCGTGGATGATGTGAATACGGTTATTGAAAGTGCATTGGGAGGGATGAAACTCACCACTACCATCGAAGGCCGTCAGCGTTTTTCGGTGAATGCAAGATACGGGCAGGATTTCCGTAATAATCTTGAGGCATTAAAACGGTTACAGGTGCAGACCATGAATTTCGGCCCTGTTCCCCTGGAAGCAGTAGCGGACATAAAACTGAGTGACGGTCCCCCGATGATTAATTCGGAGAATGCAATGCTGAGAGGTACCGTTTTGTTTAATGTAAGAGAAAGAGATTTGGGCAGCACAGTAAAAGAAGCACAGGAAAGACTCAATCAAATGATTACCAAATTGCCCAAAGGATATTTCCTGGAATGGAGCGGTCAGTGGGAAAACCAGATTAGGGCTAACCGCACCCTGAAAATGATCCTGCCCATTGTAATTATCATCATTTTCATGGTACTCTACTTCACCTATCATTCTTTTAAAGAGGCTGCGGTTACTATGATTACTGTTCCGTTTGCTTTGATTGGGGGTGTGTTCATGGTTTACTTCTATGGTATCAATTTGTCAGTTGCAGTAGCTGTTGGATTTATTGCTCTTTTCGGGATGGCAATAGAAACAGCCATGCTGATGACCATTTACCTCAATGAAGCCATGAATAATATGGTGGCTAAACATGGCAATTCAAAAGCAACACTTACTCCGGCTATCATCAGGGAATTTGTTATTGAAGGTTCCGCCAAAAGATTACGGCCCAAACTGATGACGGTTTCTGTCGGGTTGTTTGGATTGATCCCAATTCTTTGGGCCACTGGCGTTGGAAGTGATATTATGCGTCCCATCACCATACCGCTTATCGGCGGAACTATTTCATCCACCATTTATGTTTTACTGATTACGCCGGTAATATTTGAAATGATGAAAGAGAGAGAATTAAAACGTAAAGGCAAAATTGAACTGATAGATGTTAAAGAATAAGCTACTCCCGACATTGTTTGCTTTAGCTGTTGCTTTCGGCAGCCATGCGCAAACGTTAAACCTCGATGCGGTTATTGACAGCATCAGGGCATCACACCCGGTGATGAAAATGTATGACAATGAAATCCGTTCCATGGATGAGGCGGCCAAAGGGGCAAGAAGCTGGATGCCACCCCAGGTGGGTGTCGGCCAGTTTATGACGCCGTATGACATAAGCCGTTGGCGCAAAGACGGTGAAATGACCGGTATGGGTTCCGTAATGGTTTCAGGCGAACAGATGTTCCCCAACCGGAAGAAACTGGACGCGGATGAACGCTACATGAAAGCGATGTCATCAGTGGAGAAGGAAAAGAAAAATGCCACGCTGAATGAGCTGATAAATGATGCGAAACAGTTTTACTACGAATGGATAATTCTGAAAAAGAAATTAGTGGTACTGGCGGAAAACGAAAAGATCCTTGACTTCATGATTAAGAATGCGGAGATACGCTATAAAAACGGGTTGGAAAAAATCAGCGCCTATTATAAGGCGAAAGCGGCACTGGGTGATGTAATGAATATGCAGCTGATGTTTGAGAACGACATCCGAGAGAAAAGGATCCGGTTGAATGCACTGATGGGAAGGAATGCAATGATTGATTTTGATATTGACAGCACGTACCGGTTAAATGATTATTCCGGCATGGTATTCGACAGCACACTTTTTTACAGTAACCGGAGCGATTTAAAATCGCTTGACCAGGAAATAAACCTAACCCGGCTGAAACAGGAAACCGAGAAAGCCGCACTCAAACCGCAATTCGGTATCCGGTATGACAATATGTTTGGTTTTGGCGGACAGCCCATACAATACACCATTATGGGCATGGTGCGGATCCCCATGGCAAAATGGTCGTCAAAGATGAATAAGGCCAATATTGAAAGTCTGAAGTGGAAAAGCTATGCCATTCAGTCACAAAAAGAAATGATGGTGAACGAATACAGCGGGATGGCCTATGGGATGAGAAATGAGCTTGAACTGAAGAAAAGGCAATTGAAGCTATATGAGGAAAACATTATTCCTGCATTAAGGAATAATTATAAGACCATGCAATTGGGGTATGAGCAAAATACCGAGGAATTATTTATGCTCTATGATGCCTGGGAACGATTGAACATGAAGCAACTCGAATACATCGAATTGCTGAATCAGTCGCTTCGGTTGCAGGTCACCATTGAAAGAATTATCGAGAAAAAATGAAAAAAATAAATAATATACTGCTCTGTTTGGCAGGAGCGTTGCTTTTCTATTCCTGCAACAACAATAAGTCTTCACCTGGTGAACACAGTTCTGCAACTGTAAAAGAAATGTACACCTGCCCCATGCCGGAGGACTCTGTATTCAGCGACAAGCCGGGCACCTGTCCAAAATGCGGTATGGAGTTAGTAAAAACCGGCCAGGACGGGCATGAGCATGATAAAATTGAGTACACCTGCCCCATGCACCCCGAAATCAGCAGGGACAAACCCGGCAGTTGCCCGATCTGCGGAATGGATTTGGTGAAAAGGGAGGCCGGTGGCAAACAAGTTGGTGATGTGGAACTGGAATCCCTGCTTAAACCAACTAATGAATTTGTAATTTCCTCCATTCCGGTAACGACAATGGAGAAAAGAGCCGGGCAGGTGGAAATGGAAGCGTTGGGAACTATTGCTTATGATACAAGACAGGTTGGAAGTATCTCGGCAAGAGTGTCCGGCAGAATTGAAAAACTTTATGTTCGTTACCGCTATCAGAAAATAAGCAAGGGGCAAAAGATCATGGATATTTACAGCCCGGAATTACTGACAGCACAGCAAAATTTGTTATTCCTGTTAAAAAATGATGCGGAAAACACAACATTCATCCAGGCGGCAAAAGACAAACTCTTACTGCTTGGCATGAGTAATGCGCAACTGCAACAGGTGATACAATCCGGTATGCCTTCTTTGACAATGGCTGTTTACAGTAATTACAGCGGCCATCTTCATGAAGCCGTAAATGGCGGAGCGATGAACGGCAATACCGGTAATATGAAAGATATTTCATTAATAACCGAAGAGCTTTCCTTGAAGGAAGGAATGTATATTCAGAAAGGGCAATCTGTTTTCACCGTCTTTAATCCCGACAGGGCCTGGGCTGTTCTCAATATTTACGGGGAGAATCAATCATTGGTAAAGGTTGGTAATGCGGTAAGAGTAGTCCCGGAAACGGCACCGTATAAAGATTTCAGGGCAAGCATAGATTTCATAGAGCCGTTTTACCGGAAGGAAAGTAAAACACTCACGGCACGGATTTACTTTGATAACAGCAGGCTTAAAATACCTGTCGGAAGCCAGGTAAAAGCTACCGTCTTTGGAAATACAATAAATGGATACTGGCTGCCCAAAGAGGCTGTACTTTCACTGGGAATGGACAAAGTGGTGTTCCGGAAAACGGATGGAGGATTCAGGGCGGTGAGGATTACCACGGGTATTACACAGGGAAATTACATTCAAATGGTGACCGGATTAACAGTAAAAGATTCGGTTGCCGTCAACGCCCAGTATTTAATGGACAGCGAGAGTTTCATCAAATTAACAAATTGATTATGCGGTACACCATAATAATTGCGATAGCCGGTATTTTATTTATTACGTGTAAAAGTAAAAAAGCGGCACCCGCAGACCCGGATACTTATTACACCTGTTCCATGGACCCCCAGGTAGTGGAGTATAAACCGGGCAAGTGCCCCATCTGTAAAATGGAATTAACGCCGGTGAAAAAAAAGAAGGGGGAAAACAGAGATGAATTACAGTTGAGTGAACAGCAAATTCAACTGGGAAATATACAAACGGATACCATCCGCAACGGCACCATCGGCGACCAGTTAGTATTGACCGCCACGTTGAATTTTGACCAGATGAAGTCAACCTCGGTAAGTTCAAGAATAATGGGCAGGGTGGAAAAGCTGTACTATAAAAATCCGGGTGACTATGTTAAAAACGGTTCGGCGCTTTATGATTTGTACAGCGAAGAATTGAATAATGCCAAACAGGAATACCTGCTGGCACTGGATAGAAAGAAAACATTTACAAATGAAACCGTCATCGACGTTGACCAGTTGGTTCAAAGTGCCAGGAATAAACTGTTGCTTTGGGGCATGAGCGATGCACAGATAAAAGAACTTGCCACAACTAAAAAGCCGGCTCCCACGACTACTTTTTTCAGCACGGCTGGCGGATATATCACACAGTTGGATATACGGGAGGGAGATTATGTAATGGAGGGTGGAACCATAGTAAAGCTGGCCGACCTGTCAACTTTATGGGCAGAGGCGCAGGTTTATACATCTCAAATGGCGGATTTAAATAAAAACAGCACCGCAACAGTCCGGTTACCGGATTTTGATAACAGGGAGATCAGCGGGAGAATTGAATTTGTTAATCCCGAAATCAATCCTGATACGAGAATCAATCTTATCCGGGTTTCTATTCCCAACCCGGGCAACCGGTTAAAACCGGGTATGCCGGCTTATGTGTTATTGAAAAGTCCGCAACGGGAATCACTCACACTTCCGATTGATGCGGTAATAAGAGATGGGAAAGGGGCAACCGTCTGGATACAAACCGGGAAGAACACATTCAGGAGCGTGATGGTACAAACAGGTTTGGAAAGCGATGATCGTATTGAAATCAAATCAGGTTTGCAATCAGGTGATGTAGTGGTGCTTACAGGTGCTTATTTATTGCACAGCGAATATGTATTTAAAAAAGGTGCTGATCCGATGGCGGGGCATAATCATTAAACAGTTTATAAATCAATAGTATGAATGCAGTTTACAGGTCTTTATTACCGGCGATTGCTTTATGGATATCAGTGGATGTAACAGCACAAAAGACAGAGGAAGTATGCTATAATCCCAATTCGATAACCGACACAACAAAGAAGAGCATCAAATCAATGGCTTATGCCATTGTAAACGGGGATAGTATCAAAATCAATTACCATTCACCCGGTGTTCGAAAAAGAATTATATGGGGCGGTCTTGTTCCTTACGGTGAAGTATGGGTAACAGGCGCGCATGATGCCACTGCACTCGTAATACCCAAAATGATGATCATTGGCGGAAAGGAAATACCGGCAGGAAAATATGCCCTGTTTACCATACCGGGAAAAAAGGAATGGACTATTATTATTAATAAGCAATGGAAGCAGCACCTGGCAACTGAATATGATGAAAAAGAGGATGTAATTAGACTGAAAGTAAAGCCTGGGAAAAATGCACATACGGAAAGGCTGCAATATTTTATAGAGATGAATGACAGCAATAAGGGAAAAATATCTGTAGCCTGGGAGAAGATAAAAATTAATCTTCCTTTTGTCATTAAATGATCCGTTTAC
>CAZQGZ010000123.1:0-10209 GCA_964592935.1 uncultured Chitinophaga sp.
CCAGGAATTTATCGATCCGCAGGGGTTCCTGTCCCTTATCAATAGTAATACTGAACCGTTCAAAGAGTTCGTCATTAATATCCCTGGCCTCCGGTTCCTGTGATGGTAATTCGTCTTTCATAAATAAAAATCTTCTCAAAGATACCGGATGTGAAACATGTAAAGAATGAAACACGGATTAATGCTTTTTATTAAAATTTCCTATCGTTGAATCAGTAATTTTGTCAAGAGTATGAAAAAACAACCGGTCATTTTTCAGGATCTTGGTTTAATGGAATACCAGGCAGCCTGGGATTACCAGGAAAAGTTGTTGCGGGAAAATGTAAGAAGGAAGTCATTAGTCTATAGTCAGGAGTCAGGAGTCACCAACTCCCGGTTCCCGGCTCCCGACTCTGAACTCCTGACTCGCCACTACCTGCTATTCACCGAACATCCTCCCGTCTATACCCTGGGTAAAAGCGGCAACAAGGAAAATGTATTGCTGGATGATGATGAACTGAAGAAAAAGGAGATCGGTTTTTTCCATACCAACCGGGGAGGAGATATTACTTATCACGGGCCGGGCCAGGTAGTTGGCTACCCGATCCTTGACCTGGAAAAATTTTATACAGATATCGGGAAATACTTACGCAATATCGAAGAAGTAATTATTCTGACAATGGCTGAATACGGGTTGAAGGGAGACCGGTCTCCCGGTGAAACGGGAGTCTGGATGGACCCTTCCATACCCGGAAAGGAAAGAAAGATCTGCGCCATTGGTGTCCGCTGCAGCCGGTGGATCACCATGCACGGGTTTGCATTGAATGTGAACACCGATCTTTCCTTTTTCAATCATATCATTCCCTGCGGGATTATAAACAAACAGGTGACATCACTCGAAAAAGAATTGGGATATAAGCTGGATATGCAGGAAGTAAAGGTAAAACTGAAAAAAAATTTTGAAGAGGTATTTGAAGCAGAGCTAAGAGGGTAAAAGAGATAAAGAGTCAAAACTGCCATTACGAAAGGCCAGAAAGTCCAGCTGAAATCTTATTCTCTTTTTCTCTTTTAATCTCTTAACTAAAAATCCTTTTCCAGGTAAAACTTATGTTTCTCCAGCAGTTTGCCGTTCTCATATAATTCAAACCGGAACCAGCCGGCATGATAGAAATTGGTCTTGTCGATCCTGAAATCTTTTTCTTTGATCTCTTTTAATTCAAACAGGAAACTACCCGTTTCCTCGAAAAATTTGATGGAATATTTTTTTGATTTTTCATCATCCGGGAGATTGATCCGTACATACCCGTCCCGGTTGGTATATACATGCAGGGAAGGTATAAATGTATTGGATTGCGGTTTGGTATAATTGGGATTCGGCGTGGCAGAAGAATCTCCCCATTGCAAATTATCCAATTTTATGGCAACCGGTTTGGCAGGTATGATCACAAGTTTGCCATCGACCAGTATGGTATCCGGTTTTGAATAAGTTACAGCTGCATTACGGGTCGTATCCAATACGGGTTTTTTTGCAGCGCTGAACAGGTACACGCCTTTGTCGAGTAAAATGTAAAGACGGTAAAACATGTGATCGTTCGTCGCTTTTGAATCCATATACCCGTTTTGAATAGCGGTGGGATCCGGAACGGTAAGAATTGTTTTATAAATTCCCAGGCTGTCAAATGAACGCTGGATACTGATCTGCCTGGTATCGGGATAATTATTCACCCAGCCGATGATGATCCTTTTGTTACCTGCATTTTTTAATGTGAACCCGGGTAATGTGTCCTGTGCACAAAGCATACGGCATGCCTGGGCGCTGACTACAAGGATAAACAGGAACAGTTTCTTCATATTTTCAAAACGGAGAATGTGTTGTTTTCATGGCTGGATGAAAGCAAAGATAGGGGAGCATGTCAGAAATTCTGAAATATTAACGTTCCCTTACGCAGGGATTCATTGCCCTGTAAACCGCCGCTGTGTACAAGCAGGAGCCTGCTGCCCGGGGGAAAATATCCTTTGCCCGCCAGATCGAGAATGCCATAGAATAATTTCCCCGTATATACAAAATCAGATGGTATGGATGTTAACCGGAAGAATTCATTCATGAACCGTATCAGGTCCGGTTGATGTTTTGCATAACCGCCAAAATGATAATCATGAACGAAAACAGTATTAGTTATACCGGGGGGTAATAATGACAAGACCTGTTTTTCCAGTTCAGGATTATTTTTCAGTACACTGACCGCAACAATTATATTTTGCTTTACGCTTGCCAGTGACAAACCCGCTGCCATGGTTCCGGTGCCGGCGGCACAACAAATATGCGTGTAGTTTTCTTTTATCACATGATCGAGCATGGTAGCGGCCCCCAACGCTCCTGGTAAACCATAACCACCTTCGCTGATAAAATAGGTGTCGTCCACATGCAAAGTATCAGGGATCTTTTTCCTGCTGTATTGTTCCCGGCTGATAAAGAATAACTGCATGCCCGTTCTTTTGGCCATTGTTAATGTGGGCGAAAGTTCAGCGGCCTCTTCACCGCGGATGATTCCGGTTGAACCCATGCCATATAACTGGCAGGCTGCTGCGGTGGCAACGATATGATTTGACCAGGCTCCGCCAAATGTTGCGATCTTATTTTTATGCAATGATTTTGCTTCTTCCAGGTAATAACGGAGTTTGAACCATTTATTACCTGAGATTACCGGGTGAATCTTATCCAGTCTCAATACCGAAATTTCAATTTTCTTTGCGGAACATACCGGGAGATGTAAGGGATCTATAGAAATAGTATTGAGATCAATATCCTGCATAATAAAATACCGGGCTTGGCGAATTTACTCTAATTTCGGGCCGCTCTGAAAAGTCCATTGGTATCTTTCAGGGCCCTTCATACAATTTTGAAAAAAAATGAGACCTACGCTTGTCATTTTAGCTGCCGGGATGGCTTCCCGCTACGGAAGTATGAAACAGGTTCAGGGCTTTGGCCCCTTCAATGAAACCATCATGGATTATTCCATCTATGATGCCATCCGCGCCGGTTTCGGGAAAGTGGTATTTATTATCCGCCGGGATTTTTCAGATGATTTTAAAAAAATATTTGAACCCCGGTTAAAGAACCGCATTGCCGTTGATTATGTCTTCCAGGAAATGGATTCATTTATGAACGGTTATAACGTGCCCGCCGGCAGAACCAAACCCTGGGGTACGGCTCATGCCGTGCTTTGTGCAAAGGAAAAAGTGAAGGAACCCTTTGCGGTAATCAATGCCGATGATTTTTATGGACAGGATGCTTTTCATAAAGCACATGATTTCCTGGTAAAGGACTGCCATGATAAACTCTACTGCATCATCGGTTATGAGTTGCGTAAAACATTGTCCGAACATGGTTCGGTCAGCCGCGGGGTTTGTGAAGCGGATCAGGATGGTTTCCTGGTCGCCATTAATGAGAGAACGAATATTTACAAAGAAGGGGATCAGATCCTGTATAAAGAAAATGACCATAAGCATCCTGTTCCACCGGATTCAAAGGTATCCATGAACTTCTGGTGTTTCGATGAATCCGTTTTTAATTTAAGTGAAAAAATGTTCCATGATTTCCTGGCAAAAAATATCAGCAACCTGAAAGCAGAATTTTTTATCCCGATCATCGGCGATCAGTTTATCAAAAAAGGGTTGGGTAAGATCCGGGTCATCCCCACTTCCTCCCAATGGTTTGGTGTGACGTATAAAGAAGATGCACCGGGAGTGGAAAAGAGTTTAAATAATTTAATAAAGAAAGGAGAATACCCGGGGAAACTCTGGAACTGACGACCTCATAAAAAAAAGGGGAAGTAGGACAATAAAAAAGAAAAAATACAAAGGGAATTCGTTTTTGTTTTGCGTTTTGTATTTTTTTGGAATTTTAAAATTTGTTATTTGGGATTTTTCCTGTACTGGTTTTGAATTTTGTTAAATAAAAAAAGCTATTCTTCCGTAACGAATAGCTTTTACAATATAGTCTTAATAAATTAATCTCCTTTCACCATGAAAATAAATTCCTGTATCCTTTTTACCTGTTGTTTTTTATCCATCCCCCGAAGCATGGATTTAACGGGTAATTTCAGTGACTGGTAGGCTGTGTCTTTTTTTATTTCATCAATGGCATCCAGGATGTATTTGGTGCGGATGGCGAATGCCACCCCTTCGGCTTCGGTTTCTTTGGTGCTGATGATCCCGATCACTTCTCCATCATGGTTGAAGACCGGGCCGCCACTGTTGCCCCGGTTGGCGGCAATACCCAACTGGCAACTGAGTGTATCGCCATTGAAACCGGTCATGGCGCTCAGGTATCCTTCGCTGTAGACAATATCATTACGGGGATAACCTAAGGTATAAATAGGTTCGGCTACATCATTCGCGGTTTTGACAAACCCATAAGGAAGCGAGGCCACCGGTTTAAAATTTTTGTCAACGATCTTAAGGATCGCAATATCCCGGGTGTTATCTGATTTAAGAACAACTGCTTTATATTCTTCGCCTTTGTTGTTGATGACTGCAATATTTCTGGAGTTGCGGATAATATGGGCATTCGTTACCAGGAATCCTTTCGCATCAATCAAAAAGCCGGTTCCCCCTGATTTGAATTGAATGGATTTTGAATCCGTGTTGATCTGGTCTTTCAGGTTATTCACGGCTGCTTTCTGATCACGTTGTTCTTTTTTCACAACTTCCAGTTGACGGTTCAGGTCCTGGATCCTGTTATCGGCCTTGGGTGATAATGACCATACGAGGGCGCTGATCGTTAACGTGGTTACCCCGGCAATAACAGCAGCAATGGCTGCCACTCTCCTGTATCGTTTCCACAGGTAAACTACTTTGGCCCTGCCCGTCAGTTTGGCAGAATCGATCTTTCCCTGTTCGGCCAGGTGAATATGGGTATCATGCAAAGCGGATTTGAATTTCTTCCACTCGCCAAAGCGGTTCATTTGTTGCAGGAAAAGGGTATGCTCCACCACCAACTGGTCAATGTCAGGATTGGTTTTGCGGAGGTTTTCAAAATACAGTCTTTCGTCCGGGTTCATTTCACCACGGATATATTTTTCAACGGCGTCTAAAATTTTAATATCATCCATCACTGTTCCCGTTTTTATAATGTGTAAAGAATATTTTTTTCAATCTCATCAGGCACTTGTACTTCTGGTTTTTGGCATTATCGGCATTGGTATACCCAAAACTGGCGGCGATCACCTGCATATTCTGTTTCTGCAAATAATATGCCTCTAAAAGACTTTTACAGGGTTCTCCAAGGCTGTTGATCGCCTTTTCCATCATATCAAATTCAATATTTCTTTTCTCGTGTTCTTCTATCTCATCTTCCACCGGTACAGTTATTTCCAGGCTTTCACCCGGTGGGGAATACCGGTTAAGTTGTTGCAGTTTTTTCAGCCATAAACGTCTGCTGACAGAATAGATATACGTTTTGATCTGGCAACTCAATTCAAAACTTCCCGATCTTGCCTTTTCGTAAAGAACGATCATGGCTTCCTGGAAAATGTCTTTGGCATCATCTGCTGAACCGTTATTGTTGATGACCAGGCTTTGAACCATGTTAAAATTTTCCCGGTAGATGGTTTCAATAGCTTTCTTGTCGCTGGCAGCTAATCCTTCCAACAGGGCTTTTTCGTTGTTTACTGGGTTCACAGTTCCTTTATTTAATACCGTTTTTTAAAAATAGTAACCCCCGCCCGAAAAAAAAATTAAAAAAGCCGGGTTACCTTTTTCAGATCCGGGAATAAACAACGAAATATTTCAAACAACCCCCAAAAAATCACAACAAATGAAAAAATTTCTTGCAATTGCAGTGATTGCTGCATCCGTGGTTGCCTGTAACAACAAATCAGACAAACCTAAGGAAACTAAAGACACTACAACAGTAGCTCCGACTCCGGTTGACACAACCAAACCGACACCGGTTGATACTACTAAGCCTATGGCTGTTGATACGACCAAGAAGCCCAGTTAAGTTTTTCATATGGCAAGCAATCGTTAGAGGCCTTCCTGTTCACAGGAGGGCTTTTTATTTATGTTTTCAGGGGTCGTACCATGAAAATACATTCTCCTTTCCACTGAATTAAAGCTACCTTTGGCCGCTCAAATCAATCAATAAAATCAATCAAAATCAGTGAACAAATTTGAAACGCTGGGCATTGAAGAAGGCCTGCTCAGTTCTATTAAATCCCTGGGTTTTACTGAACCAACTCCCATCCAGGAGAAAGCGATCCCGGTATTATTGCAGGGCACCAAGGATTTTATCGGCCTGGCCCAGACCGGTACCGGGAAGACGGCAGCTTTTGGTTTACCCCTTTTACAGCTTCTTCGTAAAGAAGACCGTTTCCCGCAGGCATTGATCGTTTGTCCAACCCGCGAATTATGTCTGCAGATCACCAGCGACCTGAATACTTTTAAGCAAAAAAAAGAACAAATAGTCATTACGGCTGTATATGGCGGTACCTCCATCAGCATGCAGATCAGGGATCTTAAAAAGGGCACACATATCGTGGTAGCAACCCCGGGCCGCTTAATTGACCTGATCGAAAGAAAGGCGATCAACCTGGAAAAGATCCATTATGTAGTATTGGATGAGGCGGATGAAATGCTGAACATGGGTTTTAAAGAAGACATTGAATTCATATTAAAGAATACACCCAATCGCCAGAGCACCTGGCTTTTCAGCGCAACGATGCCGGCCGAGATCAGGCAGGTGAGCAAAAGGTATATGGATAAGCCTTTTGAGATCACTATCGGTAAAACAAATGCCGGTGCAGCCAATATTGATCACCAGTATTATGCCACGCAACATCATAACCGGTATGAAGTATTAAAAAGGATCATTGATTTTAACCCGGGCATTTATGGAATTGTGTTTGCCCGCACCAAGGCCGATACACAGGACATTGCAGAAAGACTGACAAGAGAAGGTTATGATATTGATGCCATTCATGGTGACCTGACTCAACAGCAACGCGATAAAGTAATGGGACTATTCCGCGATAAAAGCATACAACTGTTAATTGCCACTGATGTAGCAGCAAGGGGAATTGATGTGACGGGTATCACCCATGTCATTAATTATGAATTGCCGGATGATGTGGAAGTGTATACCCACCGCAGTGGCCGTACCGGGCGGGCCGGTAAAAGTGGTATCTCCGTTTCTATTGTAACACCCAAAGAAATTTACCGGTTGCGCCAGATCGAAAGAATTTTGAATGCCAGGGTACATAAAATGGATATCCCGTCCGGTAAAGATGTTTGCCGCAAACAATTTTTTCATTTCATCGATAAAATGCTGCAGGCCGATATCAGTCATGGCCAGTATGAAACCTACCTGCCGATGCTCAGGGAAAAATTCGGGTCCATCGAAAAGGAAGAGATATTACAAAGGGTGGCAGCCCTGGAATTTGACCGTTTCCTTAAATATTATGAGAATGCCGCCGACCTGAATATGCGGGATGGTGAACGGAGAACGGAAAGGCGTGGAGAAAGAGCAGACCGGTATTCAACGACAAGAGACCGTGACAGGGATACCAGCGGTAGAAGTTTTGGTGGTGGCAAAGGATTTCAGCGTTTATTTGTGAACCTGGGAACCAAAGACGGTTTTTACAAAGCCAGTTTCCTGCAGTTCATCCTCGATATGAGCGATCTGAAAAAAGAGGTATTGGGTAAAATCGATATGAAGGAAATGACAAGCTGGATCGAAATTGAACCCTCCGCCGGCAAAAAGATGATCAAAGCCATAGACGGGAAGAATTACCGGGGCCGGAAGATCAGGATGAATGACGCCAATACGGGTGGCGGCAGAAAATAATTGATCTTGTTATTGGAATTCACAATTTGAAAAAGTAGATTTGATACAGAAAAACAACTAAGAATCAATATAAAGAAAGTCCCGGCCGGTTTGGCCGGGACTTTTTTTAAGCTAAAAAATTTCAGGCTGTATGAAACATCCAACAGCAACTGGTTTCAGAAACGATTCGGGAGAATTAAACAGGAAGAAAGCTGATTAAAAATTTATCTTTACAAATATGCAGGTTACAGAACAGGCAACAAATAATATCATTCAATCAACCTGGGCCAGGCGTCCGCTCATCATCAGCGGGCCCTGTAGTGCAGAAACGGAGGAGCAGGTTATTCAGACTGCCCGGCGGTTAGCAGCAACCGGGAAAGTGGATATGCTGCGGGCGGGGATCTGGAAACCACGGACCAAGCCCGGCATGTTTGAAGGAGTTGGCGTCAAAGGATTGCCCTGGTTGCAGCAGGCAAAAAAATTAACCGGCTTGCCCGTAACAGTTGAAGTAGCAAATGCAAAACAAGTTGAGGATGCATTGAAGTTTGGTATGGATGTTTTTTGGATCGGCGCAAGAACCACGGTCAATCCATTTAGTGTTCAGGAACTGGCCGATGCATTGAGAGGAACCAATGTACCGGTATTGATAAAGAATCCAATCAATCCTGACCTGGAATTATGGACTGGCGCGGTGGAAAGAATTGTGAGGGCCGGAGTGAAACAGGTTGGATTGATACATCGCGGTTTTTCTTCGTACGGTAATACCGAGTATCGCAATGCTCCTATGTGGCACCTGGCCATTGAAATGAAACTGAAACACCCTGGTATGATGATGATCAACGATCCTTCGCATATTTGCGGTCGGAGGGATATTTTGCTGGAAGTTGCACAAAAAGCGATTGACCTGGACTATGACGGGCTGATGATCGAAAGTCATATTGACCCCGACCATGCCTGGAGCGATGCAAGCCAGCAGGTAACACCGGAACGGTTAAAAGAAATGCTGGATGCTATCATCTGGAGGAAAGAAGACATCAATTCCGAAGAGTTTCATGCGGCGCTGGAAAAATTACGCCAGCAGATCAATCTCCTTGATGATGAACTGATGCAGATACTGGGTCAGCGGATGAAGACAGCAGAGCAGATCGGGCAATACAAAAAAGATCATAATATTACCATTTTACAAACCAGCCGCTGGAATGAAATTATTGAACGGGCGATCGGGAAGGGTGATAAACTGGGATTAAGCAGGGAATTCATCACGAAGTATTTTGATGCGGTGCATATGGAAAGTATTAATCACCAGAAGAAAGTGATGGACGGCCCCCTGTCGCCCGGAAGGGGAACTTAGTTCAGTTTTTTAATATAGTAGTGCGATCATTGACAACCGGTTTCAATATCAATGCTGAACAATTATTAAACAAAATCTCAAAATCCCCTTTGGGGATGGGGGAATGAAACACTTAACATACAAATTTTCAAATACGTCAACGGATTATTACCTGGCATATGGTATCAGTCATCTGAAAAAGATCACTGATTCGGACACAACCGTATTGATCACCGATGAGCATGTTTACAATGCGCATACAAAGCGGTTCAGGGGATGGAACACGATCATACTGAAACCCGGTGAAGAATATAAAGTGCAGGCCACAGCGGATGCTGTGATTGAAAAACTGATTGCAATGGAAGCTGACCGGAAAACCACCCTGGTGGGTGTGGGCGGGGGGGTGATCACCGATATCACAGGTTACATTGCTTCCATATATATGCGGGGTATTCGATTTGGATTTGTTCCCACAACGATTTTATCCCTGGTGGATGCTTCAATCGGCGGAAAGAACGGAGTGGATGTGGGGGCATATAAGAACATGGTGGGTATTATCCGTCAGCCTGCTTTTATCCTGCATGATATGGTGTTCCTGAATTCGCTGCCACAGCCGGAATGGGAAAACGGTTTTGCCGAGATCATCAAACATGCCTGTATAAAAGATGCGGCCATGTTTGCAGAACTGGAAAGAAATTCCCTGAAGATTTACCGGGGGAGACAAAAATCAATTTGTGAATTGATAGAACGGAATGCGATGCTTAAATCCAAAGTCATCCGGCAGGATGAATTTGAAAAAGGGGAGAGGCGTTTGCTGAATTTCGGACACACGATCGGGCATGCTCTGGAAACACAATATGAATTGTTACACGGGCAGGCTATATCCATTGGTATGACCTTAGCCTGTCATATTTCCGGGCAATTAACCGGATTCCGGCAAACAGAAAGAGTGGTGAACGTATTGGAAAAATATAATCTTCCCACGTATGCTTCCTTCAACAGGCAAAAAGTATTTGATGTGCTGAAGATGGATAAGAAAAGAGAAAGGTCTGAAATACATTATGTGTTGCTGGAG
>CAZQGZ010000124.1:0-10167 GCA_964592935.1 uncultured Chitinophaga sp.
AATAACAGGATTCACAGGATGGCCGCGAAAGCCTGAATATTGAGGATTGTTTGTTGATTTATTGAGTCTTTTTTAAGGTTTAAGAAAAAGACTCAATAAATCAATACTCAACAAACAAGACTCAAGGTCCCGTGAACTATATCTTTTCCACGATCACGGCAGTCCCGTAAGCAAGTACCTCGGTCACACTGCCGATCACCTGGTTGGCGTCATACCGCATATTGATAATGGCATTGGCACCCCGCTCGTTGGCATGCTGCATCATCTGCTGAAATGCTTCTTCTCTTGTTTTTTCACAGAGCTCGGTAAAGATGGAGATCTTTCCGCCGAATAGTGTTTGAAATCCGCCTGCAATATTTCCGAAAAGATTCCTCGAGCGAACGATAATGCCTCTTACTACCCCCAGGTTTTGGGCTACTTTGTAACCATCAAGCCCGGTGCTTGTTGTAACCATTGATTGATCGATCATAGTTTTAATTTTTTTTACTAATGTAAAATAATAAAAGCAGACGAGTTAAAAAGGTCATATCAGTCATATGGGTCATACCGTTCACATATGACTTATATGACCCATATGACCGATTTGACCCATATGACTTCAATGACCTATATGTCCTTTTATTACCTTTGCGAAAATCAATGATTCATGCTGCAGTTACAGGTTTTACGGCAGGACACCCAATCAGCTAAGGACAGGCTGTCTATTAAAAATTTTAAGGATATCCGGCTGGTGGATGAAATAATTTCCCTGGATGAGGAAAGAAAAAGACTGCAGCTCGAATCTGATAATACTTTGTCGAAGATCAACGCATCTTCCAAAGAGATCGGGCAACTCATGGCGAAAGGACAGAAAGAAGAAGCAGAAACAAAAAAACTGGAAGTGGCTTCTTATAAAAACTCCCTTCAGCCCATTGCAGAAAAACTGGCCGAAACGGAAAAACAACTGAATGATAAACTGGTTCTGCTTCCCAATCTTCCATCCGTGCAGGTGCCGGCCGGTAAATCGCCCGCAGATAATATCGTGGTAAGAGAAGGAGGAACAAAACCATCTCTTCCTGCCGGCGCCGTTCCTCACTGGGACCTCATAAAAAAATATGATATCGTGGATTTTGAAACAGGAGCGAAGATCACCGGCAGCGGATTCCCGCTATACAAAGGCCATGGTGCCAAACTGCAGCGGGCATTGATACAATATTTTTTGGATTACAATACAGCGGCAGGATTTACTGAATACCTTACGCCATTGATGGTGAATGAAGCCTCCGCATTTGGTACCGGTCAGTTACCCGATAAAGAAGGCCAGATGTATTTTATGCAGGCTGATAATTTTTACATGATCCCCACATCAGAAGTGCCGCTGACCAATATTTACCGCGACCAGATACTGAAAGACCAGGAACTGCCCATTAAAATGACTGCCTATTCACCCTGTTTCAGAAGGGAGGCTGGCAATTTTGGAAAAGATGTAAGGGGGCTTAACCGGGTTCACCAATTTGATAAAGTGGAGATCGTTCAACTCGTTCACCCCGAAAAAAGCTATGAAGTGCTGGAAGAGATGGTGAACCATGTCGAAAAATTATTGAATACGCTGGAATTGCCTTACCGTATAGTAAAACTCTGCGGCGGCGATATGAGTTTTGCTTCTGCCCTCACCTACGATTTTGAAGTGTACAGTGCGGCACAGGAAAAATGGCTTGAAGTAAGTTCAGTTTCCAATTTTGAAAGCTTCCAGACCAACCGGATGAAGATCCGGTTCAAGGATGCAAACGGGAGATCTCAATTGGTACATTCACTTAACGGAAGTTCACTGGCCCTGCCCAGGATCGTGGCCTGCCTGCTTGAAAATAACCAGTCGGGCGAAGGAATAAAATTGCCCGTTGTATTGCAAAACTATTTCGGGAAGCCGTTTATTGGCTGAAAATCCGTATTTTTAAATTTCAAATTATAGCAACATGAAGAAATGGATAATCTTGTGTTTTTTTGGTACAGCGCTGATTGTAAGTTGTGGTAAAAAGATGATGCCCGGTTCGGATGTGAACAACCCGTCAAGAACCCCCGGTGATAAAACATCCGGGCCCGGTACGCAAACTGCAGCGACCAATTCAAACAATTCTTCCAACACGACACCCTCGTTCAATAATTCAAAACAAACAATAACGCCTCCCCTGGAAAGCCCTCGTTCCGTATCTGCGGATAAAGGGAAAACGGTTTATGTTACTAAATGCGGGGGTTGTCATGCATTAAAAAACCCCGGTGATTACACGCTTGACCAGATCTACACCATCCTCAAAACTGAAATACCGAAGGCCAGGTTATCCAGCAGGGAAGCGGAAGAGGTGACCGCTTATCTGGTAGCCAATGCAAAAAAATAATTTTTGACTTTTATAACGGGCTGCTTCTTAAACGAAGCAGCTTGTTTTTTGTCTATTGTGCTTACATCGGTATGTACATAAAGTATATTTTTTTTATATGGGTTATCTTAAGCGGCATTTTCCAGGCTTGCCAGCATAAAGGAATTCCAACCATTGCTTCACGGACAACAGAACCTGCGAAGCCTGTTCCGGAAACCATTAGTGTCAAACCGGATCCGGCAAAGGGGAAAATTATTTTCAGCAATCGATGCAGCCGCTGTCATGCTTTGCCTGATCCTGTTCAATTCACCGCAAAGCGGTGGGAAGGGATATTATCGGTCATGATCCCCCGCGCAAGGCTCGGCCGGGAACAGGAAATACATTTGACCGCTTTTATAAATGAAAATGGCATTAAGTAATCTTTTCCTTTTGTAATTGCTGTATCCGCCGGTTCATTACATAAAACCAAACCGGGGGAAACAAGGACAAGAGGATCATTCCCGGGTAGCCGGTGGGCATTTGCGGGGAATGTTCATGATGACGGAGCACCTGGTATTTTCGGCTGGCCATATAATGGTGATCGCTGTGCCTGCTTAATTCAAACAGCATGATTCTCCCGATCACATGATCGCTGTTCCAGCTATGTGCAGGCATGGCCCTTTCATATTTGCCGGCGCCGGTTGCTTTGCGTTGTAAACCGTAGTGCTCGATATAATTTACCGTTTCCAGTAACAATATTCCGATACAGGCCGATGCGAGGAAATAAAGAGTAACAAGCCCTCCGAATGTAAAAAACAGTATGGACAGGAAGGCAGCCTGAATGAGGGTAAATTGTATCATCTCGTTATGCAATGAAAGAGCCCTCTTGTATTTTTTTCTTGTTTCATCATTGGCAATATGCCAGGCGCTGATATAACTGAAGATAATGGTACGGAAATAAAAAGTGTACACCGGTTCATTCATCCTGGCGCTGCTCGGGTCTTCCGGTGTGGCTACCCGTTTGTGATGTCCCTTGTTGTGCTCGGTAAAAAAATGCATGTATAGGGAAGTCAATAAAAGCGCTTTGGCCAATACCTGTTCAAATTTACTGACCCGGTGTCCCAGTTCATGACCCACATTGATACCAAAAACACCGCACAGCATTCCCATCACCAGGATCCTTCCCAGGGTTTCCTGCCATGTCAGCATATCATATTTCATGGAAGTAAGAAATTCATATAAAGAAAAATACTGAACGGCAACAACCAGGTACAGAACAATATCATATCCCCGGTTCTTTTTAGCCAGTTGTTCTTCGGCAGCACTCATATTACCCGGGTCGGGTTTAATAAAGACCTCCAGCAGCGGTATGAAGAGCCAGGCAAAAAATACGGGCAGCCAGATCACCCATCCATGAGAATGAAAAGAACGGATGGACCCTGCAAAAAGGGTGAAAGGAATAAAAAATTTGAGGAACCGGAGCTGCATAATTGATGAATAGATCAAATTTAAAAAATAAGAAGTTAGTTTTAACGTTTTAAGACTGATATTATGGATTGGTTTTTTAAACCTCTCCGCATCCATTAAGTCAGAACCCAAAATGTTAGCTTCATGTCATTGACCAACCAGATGAAAAACCAGCACCTGATGTGGCGGGCTGGTTTTGGCCCTGCCGTAGAGCAACTCGGCGATCTTGCAAAGTATTCTCCCAAACAATTTTATAAAGCGCTGGTCAAAGCATCGGAAAAAAAACCGGAATATATCAATGTGGCAGATGATTATTTGCAGGGACTATATATGGGAATCGAAGAAGCGGGCCGGCAGCAGCAACGAAAAGAACTGAGCGCCGATGAAAAGAAAATGGTTCAGCAAAAAAGCCGTGAAGGGATCCGCAACCTGAACCTGTACTGGATGCATGAAATGGTAAACAGCAGTGCACAATTGCGGGAAAAAATGGCTTTCTTCTGGCATGGACACTTTGCCTGCCGCAACCTGAATGTTTTCTTTCAGCAGGGATTGCTGGATGTGATCAGGAGGAATGCGCTGGGGAATTTCGGGACTTTATTGAAAGAAGTTTCCAAAACTGCCGCCATGCTGAATTTTTTAAATAACCAGCAAAACCGGAAAGGACATCCGAATGAGAATTTTGCAAGGGAAGTGATGGAGTTATTTACGCTGGGACGCGGTAATTATTCGGAACACGATATAAAAGAAGCCGCAAGAGCCTTCACCGGTTGGAGCGCTACCATAAAAGGTGAATTTATTTTCCGCAGGGGCCAGCATGATGATGACAGCAAAACGGTCCTGGGAAAATCGGGAAATTTTGACGGGGATGAGGTGCTGGATATTTTATTGCAGCAGAAACAAACCGCGAAATTTATTGCGCAGAAGATCTATACTTTTTTTGTGAATGATAAACCGGATGCGGAAAAAGTGGAATGGCTTGCGGAACGCTTTTATAAAAACGAATACGATATCTCCGGACTGCTGGAAGATATTTTTGCCAGTGAATGGTTCTATGAAGCCCCTCATATCGGCGTTAAAATAAAATCCCCGGTGGAATTAATGGTTGGCATTCAGCGTATGCTGCCCATGAAGTTTGAAAGAGATGAAGCATTGTTGTTGCTGCAACGGGCATTGGGGCAATTGCTTTTTTACCCGCCCAATGTGGCCGGCTGGCCCGGGGGCAAAACATGGATCGACAGTTCAACCCTGATGATGCGGATGCGGATCCCGCAAATGCTGAATGATAAAGATGAGTTCAACGTAAAACCCAAAGATGATGACGACCAGATGATGGGAAGAAAAAATAACCCGGACGAAGATCCCAAGGCAACGGCGATGAAATCACTCAAACGGTTGGGCAAACCGGTGCTGGTGAATATTGACTGGAGTTTGTATACAAAAAATTATGAACCCGTCCCGAAGGAATCTTTGCAGGCTACCATCAGCAGTTATTTGCTGCAAACAAAAAGCCAGGTGAAGCCGGATATCATTAAACAATATTCGGATAACAGCGGGAGAGAGAATTTTATTAAGACAGTGACGTTGCAGATCATGAGTACGCCGGAATATCAGTTGTGTTAAATATGTTGTTAGCCGTGAGCTGTTAGCCATTAGCTATTAGCTCACAGCTCACACCTAAAAGCTAGTAGCTATGTATATCAAACGTAAAGAATTTATCCAGATCGGATCGCTTGCTACGGCAGCCATCATGCTGCCCAGATTCCTGAAAGCTTTTGAAGGAAGGGCCCCGGTGCCCGCCGGGAATAAAGTGGTGGTGATATTGCAACTCAGCGGGGGCAATGATGGATTGAATACCGTAATACCGGTAAGAAACGATCTGTATTATAAAGCAAGACCCAAACTGGGAATTGAAAAATCAAAGGCCCTTTCTGTTACAGATGAAGCCGGCCTGCATCCTGCACTCACCGGGTTTAAAGAACTATATGATGACGGAAGCCTGGGTATCCTGAATGGAGTCGGTTATCCTAACCCCGACCGTTCGCATTTCCGCAGCATGGATATCTGGCATACTGCAAGCCAGAGCAGTGAGTACCTGGCTACCGGGTGGGTGGGCCGCTACTTGGATGCACAATGCAATGGTTGTGATAAACCCACACAGGCTATTGAGATCGATGATATACTCAGCCTTTCCATGAAAGGCGAACATATCAAAGGCATTGCAGTAAAAGATCCGCAAAGGTTATACGGAACGGCCAATGAAAAATTTTTCCGGGATGTTCTGAAGAACCACGACGATGAAGCCGGTGAGCAGCCCGTTGATTATTTGTACAAAACCATGGCCGAGACCTTATCAAGCGCCGATTATATTTTTCAGCAGAGCAGGCTTCATCCCTCCAAAGCGGATTACCCGAAGACCGACCTGGGCAACAGCATGAAGACGATCGCTTCGCTGATCTTTTCGGATATCAATACAAAAGTCTATTATGTTTCATTAGGAAGTTTTGATACGCATATCAACCAGGAAGCCCAGCAGCAACGTTTATTTACCGAGATGAATGATGCGGTGAAAGCATTTGTAAAGGATCTGAAAGTCAACAACCGGTTCAATGATGTGATGCTTTTTACCTTCTCAGAATTTGGAAGGAGGGTGGCGCAGAATGCCAGCGGCGGCACCGATCACGGAACGGCCAACAATATGTTCCTGGTCAGCGGCGGGTTGAAACAAAAAGGGCTGATCAATGAATTACCCGACCTCAGCAATCTTGATGAAGGCGACCTGAAATATAAAGTGGATTTTAAGAATGTGTATGCTACCATACTGAATAAATGGCTCAATGCGGACGATAAAGCCATCCTGGGAAAAAAATACGACTATCTCAATTTTATCTGATTGTTCCGGTCATGTGTAGCCGGAAATGGAAAAGAGGCTTTCTAATAAGTTACTTCTAAAAGGTCTCACGCAAGGACGCAAAGTCGCAACTATTGATTATCAGTTTGATTTTTTTGCGGCTTGGCGTCTTTGCGTGAAATGTTGGAATATGAGGTAGCTTTATTATTTTTTACTTTACCTCCTGCATCAGTTTTCTTACCAGCGGTGAAATAACAAGCAGGGCCACCCCGGCAATCAATGCATAAATAGCTAATTGCTTATACCCCGAAGTATACAAAAGCAATTTTTCTGTCAATGGAGCATTTTGATCGGGCGATGCCATCCCGGCTCCCAGTATCCCGGCCACATATTGACCATAGGCGCTGGCCAAAAACCACATACCCATCATCATACCCTGCAAAGGTTTGGGCGAAAGTTTGGTCATAATGGAAAGCCCGATAGGTGATAAACATAATTCACCGAAGGTGATAACGAGATAGGCCAGGGTAAATATGTCCAATGAAGTTATCCCCTGTGCATTGGCAAAGAAGATCGTTGCATAAAAAATATAAAAAGCCAGGCTGAGAAAGAGGAATCCCATTCCGAATTTTACAACGGTGTTGGGTTCTTTCTTTCTTTTATTTAACCAGATCCAGACTATACCGATGATCGGTGCGAATATGATCACAAAAAGTGAATTGGCTGAATTATTGACGCCGTTGGGATCGAGCGTAATAAAACCAAGCATTTTATGATTAAGATTATTAGCGGCAAACAAACTCAGTGAGCCTCCGCTTTGTTCAAAAAAAGCCCAGAATAAAATAGAGAAAATGATAAACACCAGGGCCGCGACCAGTTTTTTTCTTTCGGCCACAGAAAATTTAGTCATTTCATAAAACAAATAAAGTAATGCCGCCGGGCCAATGATGTACATGAACCAGTCAGTATATTCGGTCTTGGTGACCATTTTCATAATAACCGGGATGATCAGCAGCGAACCCAGGTACACCGCGTATTCATACCATTTTCTTTTTTTGTTGTCATTACTCAGAGGTGAAAGACCGATCGGTCCCAGTTTTCTTTGTGTAAAAATGAAGGTGAGTAAACTGATGGTCATGACAATGGCGGCCAATCCAAAAGCAAGATTCCAGGAATAGTTTTTTCCAATAGCTATACAGGCATATCCTCCCAGCAAAGCCCCGATATTGATACCGGAATAGAATAACGAAAATCCCGCATCCCTCCGGCCGTCACCTGTTTTATACAGGCTGCCCACCATGGTGGAAATATTGGGTTTGAAAAAACCGGTGCCAATGATATTAAAACTGATACCGAGGAAGAAGAATTTGTTGGGGTC
Source organism: uncultured Chitinophaga sp. (assembly GCA_964592935.1). GTDB lineage: Bacteria > Bacteroidota > Bacteroidia > Chitinophagales > Chitinophagaceae > JJ008. Next base: position 8,024 of record CAZQGZ010000124.1, read on the forward strand.
AATGGACAGGATCAGGCTGCCTGTGATCATAAGTAATCCGCCCCAGAACAATGATTTTCTGAACCCCAGGATTTTATCAGCAAACAATCCGCCGATGAAGGTGAATGCATAAACAAATGCCTGTGTAGCGCCATATTGCAAATTGGCCACATCGTCCTTCATCATCAATTGATTCACCATGAAAAAAGTCAGCATCCCCCTCATCCCGTAAAACGAGAACCGTTCCCACATTTCAGAGAAGAACAGGGACCAGAGTTGCTTCGGATACTTTCCTTCGAAGGTTTGTATTTCTTCCAGTGTTACCTGATCATTTGCCATACATGTATTTTAGTTACGAAAGATAAGGAAAAAGCTTTTAGTCATCAGCTGTTTGCTCTGCGTGTTATACTAATGTCAGTTAAAAATTGTTAGTTAATTGCGAAAAGCAAAAGCTAATGGCTAACGGCTAATAGCTAACAGCCTTTCTCACTTCACTCCCTTTTCCTTCATCACCTTGTTCAGCCATCTCAATAAGATGAATAAGGCAATGGCAGGAACAATGACAATGAAAAAATTAGTCAGGAAAAATTTTGACTTATCAGCATAACCATCCCACATCCCCGAAAGGATACCGGATAATTTATTTCCGATACTCACTGATAAGAACCATCCTCCCATCATCAGGGAAGTAAGTCTTGGCGGACTCAGTTTTGAAACCAAAGATAAACCCATGGGTGAAAGACAGAGTTCACCGATCGTGATCACACCGTAACTTGCCCACAACCATAATGCAGATGCTTTATCGGCAGACATGTTAATTGATTTTACCGCCGCAACCATGACCAGGGCCGATAAGGCGGTTATCAAAAGACCGATTGCGATTTTCGACGGAGTGGAAGGTTCTTTCCCCCTTCGGCGGAGAAAACCGAATATCCCGACTACAACGGGTGTAAGAACAATAACCCAAAACGGATTAATGGATTGGAATAATTCCGTAGAAGCGAGTTTCAGGTCCTGCCCCGCAGCAGGTCTTTTCGATTCGGGCAGGTTTTTAAAATATTTTCTTGATTTGTCGCGGATCGTAATGGTCTTGCCTAATTCCTTCGCCGCTTCTTTGTTCCCGGCTTTATCCAGGGAATCCTGTTGACCTTTTAATCCATCGAGATAGGTCTTCATCTGTTCATCATTATAGGAAATGGATTCGTGATAATTGACGGTTTGAGCAAGGCCGACTGTATTGGCGGCTTTTGCAATGGCCGGGGATAATTTCCGGTCCGTATTATTTTCTGCCCACACCGTCAGTGCATCACCATTCTGGTGAAAGATGGCCCAGAATACAACCACGCATCCCATCACGGTCAGCAGGGCGGCCAATGGTCTTTTATCCGTAACGCTGGCCCTCCACCAAAGGGAGATATAATAAAATACAACAGGCAAACTGCCGATAAGAAACGCATCATTTCCATCCGAACCGAATATATTTCCGGGGATGATCCATCCCAGTATGCCGAAAACAAATACCGGGACCAGTACGGTAAGGAAAATTTTCCCGATGGAAAGATCTTCTTTTGTAGTGGGTTTGATAACATCAACCTCTTTGACATGTTTCATCCCGTTCAGGAACCAAACCAGCCCGATGAGCATCCCCACACCGGCTGCGGCAAACGCATAACCCCAACCGTAATTGATACGCATATAGGCGGCCACGAAATTGCAGATAAAGGCGCCGATATTGATACCCATGTAAAAAATATTATACCCGGCATCTTTTTTACTGGCATATTTGGGATTGTTGTAAAGATTTCCCACGAGTGTGGAAATATTGGGTTTGAAGAAACCATTGCCCACAATGATCAGCAGCAGCGAAATATAAAATGCAGTTTCGCCGTGTATGGCCATACCTAAATAACCTGAAGCCATTAAGATGGCGCCGATGATTATACTTTTCCGGTAGCCCAGTATCCTGTCGGCCAGCAACCCGCCGATAAAAGGCGTTAAATAGACAAGACCAAGATAAGTTCCGTAAATATCTGATTTTTTGGAGGCGGAGAATCCCATGCCACCGTTTTGGACACTATCGAGCATGTACAGGGAAAATATGCCCAGCATGAGATAATAGCCAAAGCGTTCCCGCATTTCAGTAAAAAATAATACATAAAGCCCTC
>CAZQGZ010000125.1:0-10151 GCA_964592935.1 uncultured Chitinophaga sp.
TATCTCCTGGTTATCTCCATTTTGATACGCTGGTAATCATCCCAGACCTTTTTCAGGTCATCGAATTCCTGCACAAAATCTTTGGGATCTGTCTTGGGCTTCTGTTTTACAAGCGAGGAGTGATGACCGAAGATAGTTTCTAAGTCAAGATGGGTTGTCTCCGAAAGCCGGATCTTGTCTTTTCCTGTCACGTGAGCTTTCAATATCCGGTAGCCATTGACATAAACCCCGTTTGTTGAATTCAGGTCTTCTACCAGAAAATTTTCTTCGCCCAGGAATGTGATCCTGGCATGATGAGAACTGATATCAGGTTTACTGATAACATTCGTATTATCATTGGCCCGTCCAAATGTTTTAACCATGACTCAGATATTTATCTATTCCGGGAATTTCAGTTCATATCAACCTGGTTATCCTGTGTATCAGGTGTGATTCCCGGGTCCGTATCGGTAATTGGTTCATCGGGATTATTCGTTTCAGGAATGATATCTTCCGTATCGATATCCACCTGGTTATCCTCGTCTGCTGCAACGATCTGGACGGAATCATCATTATTACTGTCTGTTGTTTCCTGGACCAATTCCCCCTGGACAACATCAACCGATATGTTATCATCCGGGGATATTGCCTGGTCCTGGTCTGCATCCAAAGACTCGCCCTGGATTATTTCCTCCCGGGTATCTTCATCATTTGTTTCAACAACATCACTATCCGTATCCTGGTCCTGGCCAGTTTCTTCGGGAGTTGTTGTTGCCTCATCCGGGTAAATTATATCTGCATCCGTATCCACTTCCACTTCCGGCTGTTCAACAAGCCCATCGGGATATGTTACTGAAACCAAAACAGGCTCTCCGTCCACTTCAGTTCCATTTTGCCAGGTTTCAACATTCTGATCCGGATCGGGTCTGTCAATTGTTCCGTCCAGGTTGGTGTCCCAACCCCAGCTTTGTTGCCAGGTTCCTTCCGAAACTTCTTCTTCACCCCCTGTATTGTTAATGGCTCCGTAAATGTAATTTCCTTCACTTACAGGCTGGTCGGTATCAGGAATGAATGTCTGAAGATTCACCGCTCCGTTCTCATCCAGCCGGTGAAAGATCTCGACCATATCAAAAACAGTTCTTTCACCTGTTGTTGGATCAACCCGGTAATTAATATTATCCTCTCCATGAACGATATTGTGCATTACAAATGCAGGACTGTCGTTGGGAATGATATAAAAAAGGCCATCATCATCCCAACCCGACTGGATGAGTTCTCCCCGGTGTACCGGATCGATATGTAGATTTACCAGGCGGCCATCTATTTCCGCTGTTACAGTTACACTTTCGGAAGCCGGAGTTACAACCAGGTTATTTATATAATCAAGCCTTTCTTCTTCCGTGATATTGCTCCATTCTTCGTTGGTGATCGCGGTATGCCATTCACCCCGGTGAAGGAACAATCCTTCCGGGCCGACATGCTCCCGGGCCATTTCTCTTGCTTCTTCCATGCTCAGATCATCATGAACGCCGGTATATACTTCGTGCCCGGTATTGATCATGACCACATCACCCTCATCCATAACCGGTGTTTCAGGTTCCGGTTTGACGGGTTGAGCATTGTCTTCAATTATTGGGGGGGAACTTTTTAATGAAAGCAGGCCGGCGAGCAATGCGCCCCCGACGGTACCGCCTATAATGGTCCGCTTTGCTTTTGTATTACCTTTTTTAAAGAAGGAAGAAAAAGGACTGGGGCTTGTTGGTTTTGGGGTATGTCCGCCCGAAACAGGTGAAACACCCTGAAAGGATCCTGTGATACTCTTTGTTTTTTCATCGCCAATACCCGGCATATTATTATTTCCCATAAAATTGTTTTTGCCTGCTTTAACCAATCAAGTTATACAAACTCACTTATTTCACAAAAAAATTTACCTGATGATCCGGGCTTTTTCAGAATTTATTGTTGAATGCAATTGGCCCGGCCAATATCAATATTTCAAAAAACAGATCGGCAGTTTTTTTATCTCATCGTTATTCCCTTTCATCTCGGGTTCCTGGCTATGGTCGCTTCGCCTGGCAACCTCTGTTACAAGATATGAGTTGATCTCCTCAATGGTTATCATACCGTCCTTTTCTATATTATCGGCTTTGCCCCTCAGTCCTTCCATCAAAACTTCGGTAAACAATGAGTTCGGGTTACCTGCCAGGGAAGTCTGATCCCGTTTGGATGAAAACAACTGGACATAGCCCGGCGCTATTTGTTGCAGCATTGCCGAAAAACTTTCCGGTCCTCCATTCTTCGTAACTGTTTTTGATTTAGCCCCGATGTCCCAGCTACCCGCATAACAACAATCGCTTATAACAAAGTTGATATTCGCATTCGATTTAACCAGTACCTGTTTTAATTCAGCATAGCTTAATGAAGAATCATACGTACAATAATTCCCCGGCGCGCCATGCCCGGAGAAATAAATAATGAGCATATCATGCGGCCCGGCTTCGGCACCCATTTTCTCTGCCCATTTCAGAATAGAACCTTTTTCAGCTTTTTTATCAGGCAGGAAAATGAGGTTACCTTTTGTTTTGGTCAAATTCCCAAATCGTTCGAAATACCTGTATACCGAATCGGCATCATTGACACAGGAACCCAGGTTGGAGGCTTCGCTTAAATTATTATTTCTATACAACGAATAATTATCGACACCGGCAAAAAGGCCATGTATTTTTATACCCTCTATATTGGTTGTAACAGCATGATCGGTAGTAACAACGGGCTGGTTTTGCTGCCTGTTAAAATCCAGGTATTGCTGGATCCCGTCTGAAGGATAATGGGTCGGTGAGATAATGGTATGCTGGTCCCTTTCTCTGCTTTTTTCCGTTACGATATACCACATACCGGGAGAAGATGTCAAAGCGGCAATTTCACGCCCGGCTTTATAAATGCTGTCAAGCGTTGCCTGTGTAAGTTCACTCCTCTCCAGAATATCCTGGGCAAATCCCAGGGACTCATCCTGCAGAATCGCATAATAATTCATGGAGGTACATGCAAAAAACCGGATATTTCTGTTCTTTTCCCTTAGCTCAGCGATATCATCCATCAGGTCCCGGTAATCGCTCTCAAATCTGACAACAGCCTGTTTTACATTCTCCAAAGATTTCAGGCCTTTTGTTACCGCAACCATTAACAGGAGCGAATCCTTGTTACCTTTTTTAAATTCTTTGAAATCAATGGCTATAGTCGGCTGGTATCCCCTGTTTTCCCTCCAGTCCCTCAAACCACTTTTCAACGAGTTCCATGTTTTATAAAAAATATGCTGGGCTATCTTATCATTCTCAAATTTCGTTAATGTCAGGTTTATCCTTTTCCCCTTTACACCGGTATAATTAGCGCTGGTGATAATGTATTTTTTCTTCAGATACCTGTTAATGATGGTAACCGGGAATGTATCGCTGGTTATGGAAACAATATCCAGTATTTTTTCAGACTGGTCATTATTCAATACAACGGCCCACAGGTCCTGTTTATAATTCCGGTCAACGCAGAGTATGGAATAATTTCCTTTTTGCGAATACCCCTTACCGCTATACACAACCAGCAGGGGGAAAAATAAGTAAAAAAAATATTTCTTTGCATTCCTGTTATTTTTCATAATTTCCTTTTTAAAATTTGAAATAAATCCAATCGGATTGGTAAATTATCTGAATATTTCTGATTGGCAAAATTTTTCCCGGCAAACAGCAGAACATTCCAAACAACTAAATTAAACCCCCTGATTTAAATTAACGTATTATGAAAAAACTTTTTTATTGCCTGTTATTAGTTTCTGTATCATTATGTATGCAGCCAGCCGCTGCGTTTGCACAAAGGGATATCACCCTGTTGGTCAACGTGACGGAAACTCTCCAGTTCCTGAAAGATATCAAGACCAACAAAGCATCGCTTGAAAAAGCAGTTGGGGAAATAAAAACAAAGTATGCCGGTAAAGATTCGGTGATCAGCACATTCAGGCAGAAATACACTTTTATCAAACTGGCTGCGGATAATATCCTGAATACACTGGTCATAGACCTGATGGACAAACAAAAAAGAAAGATTTTTGTTGACCGGCCCAGCTTAATTACCGAATATTATGACGAACAGGTAAGCGTTTACAACCAATCGGTGAAGGATTTCAATATGAGTTATTCCAAACTCAAGGGTGATAAGAACCTAATTAGTTTTCTCAGGGAGGCCGGTAAATTATTAGTCGGAGAGTTACTGAACGTCACCAGGAGGATAGCCATTGAAATACTTATAGAAAAGATCAGGGCCCCCTACCAGATGAAAGACTGGAAAGACATTTAATTACGAAATTAAGGCGGGAAAAGAGGCGGCAAAGTAAATCATAAACAGTAATGGGAAAACTGGCTTCTATCTCACGATGGCCGAAACTGAATATACAGAATCCCTATTGGATTTTCAGAACACTTCCTTCCCTATGCATCAAATGTCATTTTCTGTTATTATTCATTGCGGGTCTTTCGTGTTTATCAAATGGCCAGGTTTATTCCGACCTGAAAGACCAGGGTTACCAGGGATCCGTTAAACAAGTAATCACCAGATATTATTCTGAAATAAGCTTGCATAATGGCAAATGGTTTGTAATTGACAGCCTGCACCCTGGTATTGTTTTAACCGAATATTTCAACAGGGAAGGGAATTACACCCGTAAAGAATCCCGTACCAGTTTTGATACCAGTATTACGGAACTCAACTATTCAAATAAAGCAAAACCGGTCTGGATCAAAAAAAATAATAACGGGGCTGTCACCGAAACGGCAACGATCAGTGTGGAAGACCCGAACATCAGAAAGGAATTGATCGTTGATGAAACTGACAGCAGCATCACCCAACTTACCCGTTTCCTGGATGCACGAAAAATAACCATGACCCTGGAAGAAAAAGGATTTGATGCAAAAGGGACCCTTGTCTATCACGCAATTTCCGGGAATGAAGATGACCCAAAAGGCAGGTTCTGGAAAGTGAAAACAGAAGACAAATTGAAAAAAACGAACGATATTTTTGACTTCCAGCTTCTGAAGAGAGACCGGAACAATAACCCCACTGAAATAATAACCAGGATAAATGGTAAAGTCACCGGGATCAGGCTGGTTTCCATTTCGTATTACACGGAATAATCTTTTATGTAAAAAAAATAAATGACACAGGAAAATAATAACAACCTGAAACTGTATGTAGCAACAGAATCTGATGTGGCATCACTCCTGTCGCTCCAGCAGGCTTTTCATAAATACACTCCACCCGAAAAAAGAGAAATCAGCTTCGCTTACGAAATAACCAACGACCCGTTTACCGAAGAAGACTTCAGGAATATTGTTTCGAAAAACGAATGTGTGATCCTCATTCATGGCGATATCCCGGTTGGTTATATGCTGATTGATACCTGCTCCCAAACACAGGGCCTGAAGGATTACAAACAGGCGATCAGTCAGTTGATCGAAGAGGAGAATATGGATGAGGAAATGAATTCAACTGCCCGGTTCATCGAAGTATTGAATCCTTCCTTGTACAAAGATGAGTTGCACGAAGTGAGATGGGAGATGCTGGTAAGCCTGATTTTTTATAACAAGGAAAAATATAAAGGTTTGTGCTATGTATTTTTCACCCATGCTGATACACTCATGGAAAAATTGGGCCTCGGCTGGAAAATTGCCTTTGACAATGGTCTCTATTATTTCCTGGTATGGGAATTCAGCCGGTTGAATAATGATCAGTAAATATCCGTCAACCGGTTTTCCGTGACTGATTTTCGTATCAGCCGTTTAATAAATAGCCTTGATTTACTGTTCGCCATCCCCTTGGACCAGGAGCTATCCTTCCGGAGATGTTTTGCCCGGGATGGTTTACGGCCATATTTTTTTAAATGATGCATCCCGGTATAAGTATATTATCAATTTAAGCCACTTTCTTCTTCCTTCTCAATACCAGGACCAACGCCAGTATCACCACCAACGCCCCGCCCCCGATATAATAATACATCGGGTCAATGCCACCGGCGCCTTTGTCAAGCCCCTTATCAATATTTCTTTGTGTATCGGCAATATATTTGTCAATAAAAGGAAATGAACCGTTCATTTCTTTCACTTCCTTAAACTTTACCAGGGCCTTCTTAAATCTTGATTTATCAAAAAGATCCATGGCTTCTTCATAAGCCAGCGAAATATCGCTCATTTCCGGTTTAATTCTTGCTTTCTCGATAAACTCATTGACGATCGTGGCCGGAACCAAAAAATTCATTCCCTGCACTTCCTGCTTCCGTTGCTCATCCACACTTACAAAAGTGGCCAGCCCGATCACTTCTCCTTTATCGTTCATTACCGGTCCCCCGCTGTTGCCATGCGTAATGGCCGCATCGATCTGCAATACTTCCCATCCGTCTTTCATATTTTTCTTTGCGCTCACAAGTCCTCTTGTGAGGGTTGCTTCAGATACCGTTTCCTCGGAAAGCAATGGATTAAATGTTGCCACGGCAGGATATCCAAGCACATAAACCTGGTCGCCCACCCGCATGGCTTTATCATCACCTATACGGATAGTGGGATAAATATGTTTTTCGGATAGTTTTAAAATGGCTACATCTTTACCCGGAATAGGCTCCCCCATGGTTTTTATAGTCGCCGGAATAACGAGGGGAACGATCTTACCATGATCACCGGTAACTCCAATAACCACGCTGAACTCTTTTTTGATATCACCCACATCCAGTGTCTGTGAAAAATACCAGCTATTGGCTTCCATCACAGCTTTGGATTCTTCTTCAGTCATCTTCCGACCCATGGTTTGCTCCACATCTGCAATATCTTTCTCCAGTATTTCACTGAATGCCTGCTCGGCAAAATTTCTTTTCGTTTCTTCATCATTTTCATCCACCACATGGGCATTCGTGATGACATACCCGTCGGGAGTAACAATAAAACCGGAACCCATCATGGTAATGTCCAGGTCCTTCGAAATAGTTTCAGTACCCTTCATCAGGTACTGATCAATGGTTTTACAATAAGTCATAAGGAATATATTCCAGAATTCATCCTCGCTTTTTCCTTCATCAACCAGTTGCTGTTTGATCTTTAATGCCAGTTCCCTGACAGCTTCTTCATCCGTCACAGGCTGTATGGCAGATACGGTTCCCGTATACTTGGCCTGGATCATCACGGTGCCGGGTTTATTCCGTTCAGCGATCTGCACCGGTGACAAGCCGTTTTGTTGCGCAACCAGGGAAACACTGATATAAAATGGGAGGAGGAAAAGCAGCTTCTTCATATCAAAAAAATTTTGGGTTGAAGTTAAAGACAGATCCGTTGCGATCCGCCACTACTGGTGATTTATATTAAAATAAAATAATCCTTTTCCCTCTCAAAAAACTTTAAACCGCTCATAGCAGGATCTTTCCAGTTCTTCCCGGTCATCCGGGTGTGCAATATTGATCAATGCCCTGGCCCGCTGCCGCAGATTTTTTCCAAACAAATAGGCGATCCCGAATTCGGTAACAACATAATGTGCATGGGCCCGGGTTGTTGTAACACCCGCACCCGGTTTCAATAGGGAAACGATCCGGGATAATCCTTTGGCCGTCCTGCTGGGTAATGCAATGATGGGCTTGCCTCCCTCACTCAGCGCCGCTCCCCGCATGAAATCCATCTGGCCACCAACACCGGAGTATTGATAAGTACCGATGGAATCCGCACAGACCTGGCCGGTGATATCTATTTCAATGGCGCTGTTGATGGCAACCATTTTATTATTCCGCCGGATGATATGCGGGTCATTCACATAATCAATATCGAGAAACTGGAATGCGGGATTATCATTGACATAATTATACAATCGTCTTGTACCGAGTGCAAAACCAGTAACCGTTTTATTGGGATGAACCTGTTTGTATTTATTATTGATCACATCACTTTCAAACAGGTCAATGATGCCGTCGGAACACATCTCTGTATGCACCCCCAGGTCTTTATGGTTTTTCAATGATTGAAGAACGGCGTCGGGAATCGATCCGATACCCATCTGGATGGTGCTGCGGTCTTCAATCAAACCGGCCACGAATTCACCGATCGTCAGTTCCACGCCGGATACTTTTTCCCCAAACTGCACTTCATGCAGGGGATCATCACAATACACCATGCTGTCAAAGCGGCTGCTATGAACCAGTCCATCGCCATGTGTACGGGGTACATTGGGGTTTACCTGGGCAATGATATGTTTGGCTGTATTAACTGCTGATCGTGCAATATCAACCGATACACCCAGCGAACAATAACCATGCATATCCGGTGGCGAAACCTGCACCAGCGCCACATCGAGTGACAGAATGTTTTGTTTGAACAATTCCGGGATCTCGCTTAAAAAAACAGGGATATAATCGGCGCGGCCCTCATTGACATCCCTGCGGATACTGGATGATACAAACATCGAATTGACCTGGAAGATCCCGGCAAACTCAGGTTTGTCCACCTGTACATCCCCGTACACTGAAATAAAAACCAGTTCAACATCCTTTAAACGATGGGCCTGCCCGGTCAGCGCTTTCAGCAAAAAAGTGGGCGTTTGTGCACTGCCATGCACATAGATCCTGTCTCCGGGTTTGATGACCGACAAGGCCTGTTCTGCGGTTTTAAATACTATAGGTATATTCATCGGGTGCAAAGCTACCGTTAAATAAAAAATTTTAAATGACAAGGATTATTATTATGTATGAGGAACATCAGGGGAATTATTGACGGGCAAACCATTCGAGCGCCAGTTCATATCCCTTCAATCCAAGCCCGGAAATGCTGCCAACCGCCTTCCCGGATACATAAGAAATTTTCCTGAATTCTTCCCGCGCATGCACATTGGAAATATGCACTTCAATGACCGGGGTTTTGATAGCAGCCACGGCATCACCGATAGCCACGGATGTATGTGTGTATCCCCCGGGGTTAAAAATAATACCATTATGATCAAAACCCACCCGGTGCAGTTCATTGATCAGCTCGCCTTCCACATTGCTTTGAAAATAACTGATCTCATTATCGCGATACTTTTCACGGAGCAATTCGAGAAATTCTTCAAAGGGCATGTTGCCGTAAATATCCGTTTCTCTTTTGCCGAGGAGATTCAGGTTGGGGCCGTTGATAATAGCGATCCGCATGTGCAAATTTTCCTTAAAGGTAGTGAGTGGCCACGAATGACACGAATAACACGAATGAAAAATAAGAAAAATTAATAACCCTAAACCTGCAGGCTGCAGTTAGGGGTTGCATAAAATTGTGGAGCAATTATTCGTGAGATTTATTCCCGAAATTATATTCGTGTCATTTGTGAAATTCGTGGCCAAAATTGCATTCAATAAGTAAAGAAAGTGGCCGCGAATGGCACTTATTACACGAATAAAAATTAAGAAAAATCACTTACTCTGAACCTGGCGGCGGCCGTTACGGGTTGCAAAATTGCGGAGCAATTATTCGTGAGAATAATTCCAAAATTATTTTCGTGTTATGCGTGCTATTCGTGGCTAAAAACACACAATTAGTTCAGCTGACTTTTTATGAGATGGATAAACTCATCAAACAAATACCTCGAATCATGCGGTCCCGGCGTACTCTCAGGATGGTATTGCACGGAAAAAGCAGGTTTGCCTTTAACCCGGATTCCTTCTATAGACTGATCATTGAGGTTGACATGCGTGACCTCAATATGAGAAGCTTTCTTTACCGATTCCGGGTCAACACCAAAGCCATGATTCTGCGTGGTGATCTCCGACTTCCCGGAAATAATATTTTTCACCGGGTGATTCAACCCCCGGTGGCCATGATGCATTTTAAATGTTGAAATGCCATTGGCCAATGCCAGCAACTGGTGACCGAGACAGATCCCGAACACCGGTTTATCTTCTTTCAGTATTTCTTTTACCGTTGTTATGGCATAATCCATGGCGGCCGGGTCGCCCGGACCATTTGAAATAAAATAACCCGAAGGATTGAATTGCTTTATTTCATTCAAATTGGTTTTGGCCGGAAAAACTTTTATATATGCTCCCCGGTCAGCCATGCAATGCAGGATATGCTGCTTCACCCCGTAATCCATCACGGCTATCCTTACACCGGATCCGGCATCCCCCATTTCAT
>CAZQGZ010000126.1:0-10138 GCA_964592935.1 uncultured Chitinophaga sp.
ACGGTAAGAGGAAGAACAAAGAAAAGTGCAAAAAGTACGATCAGTACCATACACCTGCAAAATTGCTGATAGCGTTATAAAATGTGAACAGTTTACAATGTCCAAATTATTCACATAAAACAATAAAAAAAATGACAACGGTCATCGTTCGGGATGTCGTTGTCATTTTATCCCGGGGAAAGTTTAATCTTCATCCGTCACGAAGAATATACCGGAGATTTTTTTTCCGCGTATTGAAAACAAGGCATGTGTGCATCTGCTTTAATCGGTTCTATACAACCTCTTTTAGTAAAACCTGGTTTGGTTTGTATCCGTTTCCCGGTTAAGAGCTGACCAAACTGAATAACCCGGGAAAAAATAACCCGGGCGGGTTATTTATCCATATTCTTCAGGTGCTTTAAAAACAGATCATATTGTGCTTTAAACTCCTCGTATTTGTATTTGCCATTCACGGGTTTTTCTTTCTTTGTCGCTGCATCATTCACCAATTGATAATAGACCTGCGGCATTTCATCTGAATAAATATCAGGAAGGACTCCGATCTTATTAAAAGAAGTAAACAGGGAGAATAACAAAAAGAGAAGCGCCAGCACAATGGAATGATCCCGGTATCCTGTGACCATTTGCAGGGCCGTGACCTTATTACCTTCCAGCATGTAATATTTCTTTATCAGCGCCCCGGTGATGAACAGGATCAAAAAGACAAAGCCTGCCATACCTACCCATGTTGCCTGTTTCGATGCAAAGGGCGCCATGATCATGGAAAGAAGAAAAAGGATAATGCTCCCGTGAAAGATCAAGCCCAGCCTGGCCAGAGAGGCATTCCTTTCCACCAGCCTCCGGTAACGAATGACCAGTTTACGAATATAAAATAAAACCAGCACGGCTCCTGCTGCCACAAACACCCATTCAATAAAAGGAAAATAAATATTGAAAACCCTGCATCCGAATACCAGGGCGAATACGATCATGGCTGCCAGTTCCGCCAGGGCAAACCCGTCTTTTTTTTCTTCTTTGGTAAGAGCCCCGATCAACTCAAATAAAAATACGCCGCCAAAAACAAAGGCCACTCCTCCCATCAGCTTCAGACCATAGCTGTTCTGTGCCATGGAAGCGAAAGCTCCCATGATCAGGAGAATAAAAAGCAGGAAATATATGGGGTTATTCTTTTTCATTAATTACTCTGATAAGGTATATACCTGTCCAATTCTATAAATTTATCTAAACTTGCCCATTTCTCCCTTTCCCGGGCAGACTCCTTTTTTATACAGGCGTTCCAGATAATATATGTCCTGGCAACCAGGTCCTCATTCTCAGTAAGCGTGGAAGGTATGGCCTGCCTGGCCCGGTAAAAATTACCTTCCCCGGCAATACCGTTCACCCTGTTATATGTAGCATCCGATTTATCATCCTCCATGATCTCCGAAATTATTTTTGCAGACAGGTTATCCAGTTGCCTTCCGCCAATAAGTGATAAGATCCGGATCAGGCTAAAGCGGTATCCAACGCCATCCCCAAATAATAATTGAGAATAATCCACCCGCTTTGATTTTGAAAAAGCAGAGTCGAGGTATTCAAAGGCTGCCGGATCTTTCTTTTTCGTATAAATTTTTTCGGCCATCAAAATATAGGTCAATGCTTTTTCATTGTCCTTTTCAAATTGTTCCGTTAACTCAACAGCTTCCTGTTGCCGGCCAATCCCAGCCAGGTTGAGGCATACTTTATTCAGTTCATTAAGGAAGAAAGTTTTTTCAAGGAATTCATATTTATCTCTTGAACCTGCAAAATTCTTCCTGTCAAAAAGCCGGTAATATTTCAAACCCGCTACCGTATCTCCTCCGGTAAAAGACCGGTTGGCCATTACCAGGTAAAGCAGGTTGGGATCAATGTTTTTGCCCATCGGGAATTTGTCCCTGACCGATAGAACCCTGAGCAGGGTTTCATCGTCGAGGGGGTAACGGTTGCTATAGTTTTCCAGGAAATTATTTTGATTGCTCAGCAACGCATTCGTCGCCCAGTAGTGAATCATTCCCGGGTCTTCCCGGGTGGTATAAAACTCTCCATATAGATTGTTTCTATCAATGAACTTATAAAAAAGATCTGAATGGTAGGTTCGGCTGAACCATCCGTCCATATAATCCGGGTAAATGAACAATTGTCTCCGGGTAAACTTAGGATTACGTGTCCCGTTATTATTATAAGATAATGTTATGGCCACGGTTTCATCCAGGTATTTATCATCTACGAGCCGGAAATGACCGACAGCTTGCTGAAGAAGCGTTTCCAGTTCAACAGAATCGAATGGTAAGCCCCGGTCATACGCATACTTATGCGCAAATAAAGCCCTTCGCTTTTCATGTATGGCCAGTAGATAATTTCTTTCTGAAGAATTTGCCACTTGCCCGATCAGCCTTTCATATTCATCGTTCAGGGCCTTAACCACTTCACGGCTGGCCATACATAGATTGGGGAAAAAGTTCCCGGTCCATTTGATACTATAAAGTGCGTTAATATATCCTGACCGGCTAAGCAGGTCCTTATAAATGGCGAACTCCGTTACGCCGGGATAATTACGGCTGACCCATTTCACAATTTCTCCTGCTTTACTTCCATAACCGGATTGGTAAAACAACGCAATGATATTGGTGTGATTATTATACGGGCTTCCCGTAAAATAATCATTGGTACCGGATTTTTTTATTTCCTCAAAACACTGAATCACTTTTTCCGAATTACCCAATGCAGCGTACAAAGAAGCAAGGGTATGATAACCGCCGCTGAAATCATTGGTGATGCGGCCATTACTTTCTGTTCTCCCTTTTGTATAATACACATCAAATAATTCCTTACCGGCTGCCGTTTCCCAGGGTGAAATTAAGCGGAGCAAGGCGTTTAACTTTTCCTCCGTAACGGTGCCAAAGGTGAGCCATTGCTGAATAGCAAAATTCAGTTCGGGAGGCGCCAGGGGTATGAATAATTTCTTGTCGCTGAAAAAATTCAATGCCAGCCGGTAACCTTCTTCGGAAAACTGGCGAAGCCTGCTTTCCTTTACCGGAGAGGGATTAAAATACTGGTCAACGGCGAGATTCGTGGTGAACCTGTTCAACTTGGTCAGCAGGAATGAATATTCTGTTTTTTGTGCCAGCAGATCTTTGAAACTGGTTTCTGTCATTTCGATGATCTCTTTCTTGAAAGAAGTGGTGTCATCCTTGTTCAAAATCATTAGTACAAAATAGGTTTCCAGCGACATGTTAAACCTGGCTTTGGTATCCAGTCCCGATAAAAAATTCTTCGAAAATCCCTGTTCATATCGTTCCAGCATCATCAAAGGAAAGGACTTCACTTCTGAACCCACTTCGTTGCTGTGCATCAGGTTCACCAATTCTTTTTTTACTTTTTTAATCACCCTGTTGTTTTGTTTCCTTGTTGCATCATACCAGTAATAAACGCTTAATACCAGCATGGCCGTAATAGCCACTACTGTTGCAATACGCTGCGGCCCATATTTCATAAAGGCCCTTGTAATGGCTACTTTCCGGGCGCTTCGTTTTATAAACTCCTTTACATCGGCGAGTTCATGCTCAGCTTCCCCGTTTGTCTTTCCCCGGTCATCATGAATCTCGGAATATCGTTTGATCCACCCCGTATTGGGTTTGCATTTCGCATACCAGTTCTCAAAATAGGTCAGTGGCCCGATCGGCAACAGGAATCCCCTGCTCTTCTTACTGTTCTTCCAACGGTCCAGTTGTTTTTTAAAATCCAGGTAGGTAGAATAATATTCAAACTCCTGTTTGGCCCAGGTATTCAGTTTATTCCAGTTCCTGATCAGGCTTTCATGGGTGATATCAAGAACAGTATCCGGTGAAATACTATGTGTGGCAGGATCTGTTGTTTTAAATGGCCGGATAAAAGAGTTCCCTTCCTCCCGGTAAATACTTAATATTTCGCTGACCACTTCGGGGGTGCAGGAAGGCAAATTAATAATGCTGGCAATTTCTCCCAGGGTCATCCGGTTGCGGACGGCCCGGCTGTTGTCGATCTTGGTCAGGCAACTGAAAGTAAGCGCAATGACCTTTTTTGATTCCTGCTGGGTAATAGGATGATCGGGGTGTTTCTTATTATAATTTACCCAGGCATTTTCATATAAAACACTGGCATGAATTTCCAGCACTTTATTAAGCCCGGTCTCCTGGTAATATTTTTTTCTGACTGCCGGAAGCGAATCAAACCATTCCCGGAAAACAAGCTGGTCCTTATCGGGCAATTCATGGGCCGGCATTCCGCCAACTTTTGCATAATGGATCAGGTCCATTTCCTGCCGTCCCTTATCAGCAGCCAGCCATACCTGGCTCAATGCATGCTGCAAGATGGGCAATTGATCAATGCCATCGGCAATATCATAAACTACACGTTCGATAAGTCGTTGCGAGATACGGTTGCCACTGAGGTTGGCCGGTTCTTCGATCACCTGTTTCAGGTCTTTCCGTTTTAACCTGGGAACAAAAAATTGTGAAAAGCCTATATATTCCGGCAATCCCCTGAATGCAGAACACTGCCCGATATAATCCGACCGCATGGTGCAAACAATAAAAACAGGAATATTTCTTTTGATGGCGATGCGGGCCGTTTCCAATACAAGGTTCACCACAATCTGTGAATCCTGCGAAGGAGCTTCGTTATAAAAATTCTCCGGGTTGGTAAAAAATTCTTCAAACTGGTCAACCAGTATCATCAGGTTGGCCGCTTTTCTTTTCCTGTCCCGTTTTTCGGGTTCTGCCATTTGCTCCCATTGCTCACCGGCCTCATCAATATAGAAATCAGAATTCGTATAGAGGTCGATCAAAGATGAATAACCGCGACGGAGCTCCGTTTCAATCGTCGAAGATTTCCGGTCAAATGTTTTTGCAAGCGCATCCGCCATATTACGGATCGGGCTGCGTTCGGGCCTGAAATCGGCTACAACCCAGTTTGTATATTTTGCTTTGAAAAATCCCGCCCTTGCATTGGGTATAAGGCCCGCAAAGATCAAAGAAGATTTCCCTTCGCCGGAAGCCCCGGTCACCATCAAAAATTTATTTTGCTCCAGCAAGGATGTGATCTGGTCCACCTGGAGATCCCTGCCTTTAAAATACAGGCTTTCTTCTTCGGTAAATGACCGGAGACCGGTATAGGGACATATGGTTGGCTGGCCGCTCATTTAATCATTTTCATTAAAATAAACAAGAAACGAATTATCATAAGAATTGTAATTATCCAGGTATTTCATCCATTCGCTCTTTTTTTCCCTGTTCATATTGTTTCCATATAAAGTGAAATAAAGAAACGTTCCCTTGTCCTCATCGGCTATTTTCGCCGGAGCCTGGTTATATGCTTTATATAGTTTTCCATAAAAAGCAAATGCCTGGCTGAAATGCGCCATGGTGAAATATTTAGCAAAGGAATTTTTAATGATCCGGTAAGCGCTGGCTTCATATTTCACGGGGTCCATATACATTTGGGCAATAGCAACCAGGAGACGGTTTGGCTGCCAGAATTCAACATTATCCTTGTTCATTTCCACCAGAGCCGAATCCAGCATTTGCCGGGCCATAGCCGGTGATTCTTTTTTCAGGGACAGCATCTGGCTGGCAAATGCATACAAAGAAGAACGGTTAGTTGATTTCTTATAAACATTGATAAAAGCATAGGCGTCATCGAACCGGTTGATGGAAGATAAATCAGCAACGGCGCTTGCCACTAAGTCAAATATTTGCCTGCCCTGGCCAAAATCCGTTTTTATTATTTTAGAGATCTGTACTTTTTTCAGCCAGGCCATCCCTTTTTCATCTTCTTCATTTTTAAAAGCCTGTTGACTGAGGTTTAAATAAAGTATGTTGATATCGGCCAT
The DNA here is from genome assembly GCA_964592935.1 of uncultured Chitinophaga sp. GTDB lineage: Bacteria > Bacteroidota > Bacteroidia > Chitinophagales > Chitinophagaceae > JJ008. Next base: position 5,888 of record CAZQGZ010000126.1, read on the forward strand.
CTGACCGGTATTTCGTGCTTCTATTTTTGATACCAGGCCTTCCATGGTGACGTAAGACATGGGAACCTGGAGAAAATGAGCCTTGTCAGACATGCACCACTGATAATCATTCAGCCATAATTCAAAAAATTTCAGATCTTCCTGGCTTTGATAGAGGGAATCAAATAACTGATGCTTCAGAATATACTGGATGAAGTCAGAAGACTGATAATAGATAATTCCCCTGCGGGGTTCCATTGGTTCAAAAGGCACACGAAAATCGGGGTACAAAAAAAGAAATTTCCGGGGTTGTGTAATCAGTCTGGCGCCGGATGATGTTCCGGCAACTGAAATCTGCTTATCCAGGTATTCTTTGTCCACCATCCGGTAATGCTGCACGGCTTCCTGGTACCATTCATCTGATGCATTTCCCCCAAAGCCCCGAAGATCTTTCCGGTAACCAAAAACAGATCCCTGGTTTTTTAAAATAATGGCAAGATTTAAATTCCGCTCATTGCTGTCACTGATCTTTGAAACCTGCTCCTTCAATTTTGAAAAGAAAAAGTAAAGCATTTCATCGCCCGCAAAAGATAAATTCAGATCAGCAAATTCATACTGCCCGGAAAAGAATATTACTTTATTCCATACCTGATGATTTATCAGGGTCCGTGAAACCAACCGGTTGTAAAATTCAGCCGGGCTGATATTCTTCCGGGAACAATATCCCTGCACGAAAATATCCAGGCTGCCCGTCGTTCCGTTAGCATAAAATGCGGCGGCAATATTGGCTGCGTTGTCCATATTACCGGCATAATCGCTCTCGTAATATTTTTCAGGATAATGAAGCAGGGTATCAATACATTGAAGCGCTCTGTCAGGCTTGCCGGCCGCTGCATACAGGTAGGCCAATTCCTGGAACAGGCCATTGAACTTTGTACCATACGAATCACTGCCCCGCACCTGTACCTTATCCCGGTGAAAATTTTTTTCGACCCAGGGAGATCTTTCAGCCTTTTCAAATGGAGAAAGAGTATTCAGCAACCCGCTGATCTCTCCGGCTGAAAATACCTGATAATTTATCCCGTTTTCCAGCGCAAGGTTCAGATACTGGATGTCCTTAAAATCATCAGGCTGTTCTTTGAGCGCCTGTATTGCCAGTTCTCCCGAACGCCGGGCATTATGCTTCGCAAGTTCAAGAAGTGTATCATCCGGGTGAAAAAGATGAGCCAAACCGGCCGTAACAGAATAAGCGTGTACTTGTTTCAATGCTTCCGGAAGCGGGATCCTGTTGCTGTTTGTATAAAGTTTTTCCATCAGGGTATAGGCAGCAGACAGACTTTGTATTATTTCCTTTCGGGGTTCGTTATGTCCCTGGAGGATCAATTGTGTGGCAATCCCGGTGGCAATTTTTATTTTCTGGGCAGAATCTTTCACACCAGTCAGCGCTTCCGGGACCGTAACATCGCCCAGGATAAGAAGTTCTGTAATGGCCGGTACGTTAAACTCCGCTGACAGTTTGGATTCATTGGCAAGCTTGAATGATTCGGTGTTGATTTTCTTTAGCACATAACTGTTTCTCCGGTGCAAATAATTTCTCACGGTAAAATAACCAAACACCACCAGTGCCAGGAGGATAAACGCCGCAGCAATGCGTTTGGCTCCATAGCGCATGATCGTCCGGGTTATAACATGTTTTTTGGCGCTTTTTCTGACAAAATCCCGTGAATGCCCGAGTACCTGCGATGCCTTAGCCAGTTTTTTATCTTCTTCGATCTCTTCCGGCAGGTAACGGGCGATCCAGTGTGCATTGGGTTTTACCTTGTTGAACCAGTTCTCAAAATAGGTGAGGGGGCCAATTGGCAATAAGAAATTACCCGATTTACCACTTTCCACCCAGCGATTGAGTTGCTGTTCAAAGTCCAGCGAGATCGTGTAATTTTCAAATTCTTCTTTGGCCCATTGCTCCAGGTAGGCCCAGTTACGGATCAAACTTTCATGGGTGATATCCAATACATCATTGTCCCTGAGCGCCCTGCTTTCGGGATCCTCCGTCATAAAAGGGCGGATAAATGTATTGCCCGGCTCTCGAAAAATATTCAGCACGGCGCCTACTTCCTGAGTTGTGAATTCCGGCCTTCCCGTTATGTGGGTGATCTCGGCCAATGTCATCCTGTTTCGGACGGCACGGCTTTGATCTATTTTTGTAAGACAGATAAAAGCCGCTTTGATGATGGCTTTTGCATCGTCTGCTGAAATGGATTTTCCTGTTTTCTGTAAATAATATTCCGCAGCGCCTTCATAGAGTTTATTCGTGTGCGTATCCAGCACATTCTGCAGGTTAGGTTCGTGGTAACAATCCTTGATCACGGGAGGCAGGCTTTCAAACCAGTTGTTGAACCGGTCAACCTGTTCATCCGGCAATTCATGCACCGGCATTCCTCCCACCATGGCATAATGAACCAGGTCCAGTTCTTCTTTGCCTTCACTGGCAGCATGCCATACCTGGTTCAACGCATGTTGCAGGATAGGAAGCTGGTCCACGCCTTCCGTCAGGTCATGGATCAATCGTTCTGTTAATCGCCTGCTGATTTGGTTACCACTCAATACGGCCGGTTCTTCGATCACCTGTTGTAATTGAGTACGGTTTAACCGGGGTACAAAGAACTGCGAGAACCCGATATATTCCGGCAGACCGCGAAAGGCAGCGCATTGCCCGATAAAATCCGAACGCATGGTAAAGACAACATAAATGGGCAGGTCTTCTTCAAGGGCTATCCGGGCTGTCTCCAGTAAAAGATTCAGCACAAGGTTGGCATCACGGGAGGGAACACCTTTAAGATAGTTTTCTGGGTTTGTGAAAAATTCTTCAAACTGGTCTACCAGAATAATGAGGTTGGCTGCTTCCCTTTTTAAAGCGGCTTTTCCTTTTTCATCTGCCTGTTGCCATGCAATGGATTGGGTGTCGTTATGTCTTTTTGAATTTTTGTAGAGGTCAATGATGGCAGAAAATCCATGATTCAGTTCGGCTTCAACGGTCAATGGACTGTCAATATCAAGCTGACGCGCAATTGCTTTGCATAAATTCTGAAAGGGTGTGCGTTCAGGTCTGAAATCGGCTACACACCACTGTGTGTATTTTGATTTTAAGAAACCGGCCCTTGCATTGGGAATAATGCCTGCATAGATCAGGGATGATTTCCCGTCACCCGAAGCACCGGTGAGCATTAAAAATTTATTTCGCTGCAACTGTTGTGTTGCCTGGTCAATATCGTCCTCCCTCCCTTTAAAATAAAGTGATTCTTCCTCGGTAAAGGATCGCAAACCAGTATATGGACATATCTGTTCGGCTTCGAACATGGTGGAAATTTATCTTTATACTATTTCAAAAGTTTTACAACACTGAGATGCAGAGAAACAGAGTTACACAGAGTTTTAGAATATTTTTTTTCTCTCAGTGTAATGGAAAAATCCGATAGTGACAAGATTTGACCATGAACCACAGAGGCACTAAGACACAAAGACACGGAGAATATTTTCACTTTGGCTAAAAAATATCTTTGTGCCTCCGTGTCTCCGTGACCTGGTGTTTCAAAATCTTATATATCACCATTCACTTAATTCCAACTTTCATCAATTGCGCAAAGACACAGAGTAACATAAAATCAATCTTTGTTAAGCCCTGGTTTCATTGTGGTTCATTCTTTTTATTTTTGTTTAAACTGCATCACTACCCCAAATCACTCCTGCACTGTGTATAAATTATTCACTTTTTTATGACTTCTGATTAATTTAACCCGCTATAGACTTTTTTCACTTCAGCCGGAATGGTTTCCTTTGGAACGATGGATGATATCACACGGGGGGCCTTGAAATTCCGGGCCAGGTTAGTATGGGGATTATCATCACCGACCAGGAACATGGGTGTTGGCGAAGAAGCTCCACCCACCTGTTTCCAGATTTGTTTGATAAACGGAAGCGCCCAATCCGCTGCATATTTAAAATACACAACGGCCAGTTTACTCTTCGGGATCTGCTGGGTCGACATCTCACGGTATGATTCTTCTCCTTCCGGGAGAATATTCAATGTCTCTACCGGGTATTCCTGGCTCAATTCATCCACAATGACCTGTGCTTCCTGTTCGTCCTGCTGGTTGAAAATAAAATAAATGTCGGTGTCCTTCGAATCATAAACTTTAGCATCCTGTTTCATGATCACGACCCGCATATCGTCTACCAGTTGCATCGGTCCCTGGCTGTTGGAGAACATCATGT
>CAZQGZ010000127.1:0-10112 GCA_964592935.1 uncultured Chitinophaga sp.
AAGCTGAATAAAAAAATTTCTGTTGAAGCCGGGTACATGAATCAAACCCTGCAACAAGGGAAAAGGATAAATAACTGCACGATTATGCAGGGCAATAATGGTATGGTTTTTTCATCATTTATTTACTGGTAGTTTTTTTGGAAAAATCTTCTCCCACAAAATTGAAATAGTCAGTACCAGTGCAATGACACCGAGTGAAGCCGCCACCGGGATTTTAAATACATCCACTAACAGCATTTTTATACCGATAAATATTAAAATAATTGCCAGCCCGAAACGCAGGTAAGGGAATTTAGTTATAACACCTTCCAATGCGAAGTACAAAGAACGTAAGCCAAGTATGGCAAACACATTGGAGGTATAAACTATAAACGGATCTTTCGTTATTGCAAAAATGGCCGGTATGGAATCCACCGCAAATATCAAATCGGTAAACTCTACGGAAAGTAAACAAAGAAACAAAGGTGTTGCCAGGTTTTTACCATTCATGTTGACAAAGAATTTCTTTCCGTGGTATTCGCTTGTTACTTTTCCTCTTTTTACAAACCATTTTACAAGTGGATTATCTTCCGGGTGCGTATCTGCCGCTGATTTCTTAAACATTTTATATCCCGTATAAACGAGAAAGGCGCCAAAGAGATAAATAATCCAGTGAAATTTTGAAATGAGTACTGCGCCGACAGCAATAAAGATGGCCCGCATCACCAATGCGCCAATCACACCCCAAAACAAAACCCGGTGCCGGTATTCATCCGGAACTTTAAAAAAACCAAAGAGCAGCACAAAAACAAAGATGTTATCAACGCTCAGCGATTTTTCAACGAGATAACCGGTCAGAAATTCAATGGCCGGTTGTTTGCCCATTGAGTAATAAATCCAGCCGTTAAAAATCATCGCCAGGCCGATCCATACAGCCGACCATATCATTGCATTTTTAAAAGTAATTTTTTTGGACTGCCGGTGAAATACGCCGAGATCCAGTGCCAGCATCAGTAATACAAATGCATTAAAAAAGATCCAGGGCCATGTGCCGCTCATAGTTGGTATTTATTTTTTAAAGTTACTTATCCAAAGTCAAATAAATCACCCAGGAATCCACCCTTTCTGCGTCCCCCGCCCTTGTTGTCGCTATCTCTTTTTCCCCGGTTGAAAAAGCCGCCCTCCTCATCGTCATCGTCGTTATCCTCGTCATATTTTCTTCTCTTTTTTTCATCATTGGATTTTAATTCTTGTGCGGCCTGGACAGAAGATGACTTTTCAATTATCTTATCCAGTTCGCCTTTGTCGAGCCATACGCCACGGCATTTGGGACAGTAATCAATTTCCACCCCCTGCCGTTCAGCCATCACCAGTGTTTCTTCACAATTCGGACATTTCATAATTTTAAATTTTTTGAGATTAAATAATTATTGTACTAAAGTTCCTGCTGCCCATTGCAGCATATTTTCTGCTTTGAAATATTTGGCTTTCAGGTCTTGCAATTTTTGCAGGGCTTCCAGTGTTTTATTTTCTCTTGCATTGATCAGGAATAAGGAACTCTCCCCGGCCTGGAAACGAGTCTCTTCCCCTTTTTGCAAAGCCAGATAATTTTTATACGCCTTTTCCTGCAACGACACCTGTTGTTTCAGCGTTACCAATTCATTAAAATAGCTCTTTACTTTATTTTCAACCTGCCATTGTTTCTGGCTTTGCTGCAACTGGGTTTCTCTTATTTTTAATTTTGCTTTCCGGTACTCACCTCTTCCCTGTGACAAGCGAAGCGGAATGCCAAATGACAAACCATATTGATAATTATTTTCAAACAAAGGGCCGGTGGCCGTTTTCAGCACATCATATCCCTTGCCTAACTGATTGTAGCGAAAATTTACCGTTGGTAACAACTCCTGGAATTTTAGTTTCTTCTCAATCCCGAATACATCGAGTTTATAATTATAAATAACCAGTTCGGGATGATTTTTCCTGGCTGCATCCAGCAGGCTGTTTAAGTCCGGAACAGGGGCAGCTGCGATATTAAACATTTGTAAACCATCATCGGGAATAATGCTGACAGGTAAATTGTATGGTTGCACATTTTCTGTCCATAAATAAACAGAAAGTTCCAGCCCGGCATTCAGGAAATCCAGCCAGGCCTGGCTTTTCAATAATTCAAAATTCTGAAGTTGTGTCAGCGCTTCAGTGGTATCAATAGCAGGTCTGTCGCCAAGCCGGAAAGTCATTTTAACCAGTTCAACTCTCTTTTCATTCACTTTCACAGCGTCTGTCATAATTTTATATACCTGGTATTGCTGTACCCAATTCCAGTAAGTTTTCATGGCATCCAGCAACAGGTTGTTCAGTATGTTTCTTTTTTCGATGGTTGAGGCTTCCCTGAATATTTTGGCTGTTTGCAGGGCGGCCCTTCTTTTATCCATTAATAAGTTCTTGGCCAATGGTACACTGATACCGAAATAGCTGGTTTCTCCTTTTGTTTCCATCGGGTCAGTACGGTTACCGGATAAATACTCAAAACCTGCTGATACTTCTACTCCAAACCAGGTGGGAATGGAAAGTTCCGGACGGTTGTAATAATAGTAATTATTTCCGTCAAAGGTTTTTTGTGCTGATTCATTTTTTAGCACAGGGTCAAACATACCTTTGGCGATGGTGACATCTGCTTTCGCTTTTTCGATAAAAATATCTGCCTGCTTTGCAACCGGGTGAAATTGTCTTACCATTTCCATTACCTGTTTTGCAGATAATGTTTTTAAAGAATCCTGGCCTTTTACAGAAATCGTTAATAATACTACTAGTAAGAGAGTATTATATTTTAATAAATTCATTTTTTGTCTTTTTGATTTGCTTCTTCTTTTTTATAATAATCAGGCGGAAAGCCGTTGATATTCCGCCAGAGCTCATACCATACCGGTACATCTTTCAGCAGGGCAATGCCCTGTGCACCAGCACCTATTTTCAGTTGTACCGGCCAGGGTTTGTCTTTTGGATCTTCTTTTACCAGTACCCTGAATTTGCCGTTTACGCTTACATTACTTTCCACGGCTACGATTTCACCGCCAAAAGTACCGGACGATGCTTTGGGCCAACCGCTGAAAACAATGGCCGGGAAACCATCAAACATGAACCTTACTTTTTGACCCGGGGCCAGCAAAGGCAGATCCAGCGGCTTTACATACATTTCAACAGCATATTGAATTTTATCCGGAACAATTTCAGCGATCATTTCACCGTCTTTTACAAACTCACCAATACCGGCTTTTTGTGCCTTTACTATTTGCCCGCTTTGTGAGGCCAGGATATAATACATCCCGTTCCTGATATTATAACTGGCAAATTGGTTTTCCAGTTTGGCTACATCGGCCTGCCCGCTGGCTATTTGTGTGAGTGACTGGAATTGATCCCCCTGCGCCTTTGTGACTTTCTCAATATTCTCCTGCTGCAGCGCATTCATTTCAATCCTGGTAATGGTTAAATCCTGTTTTGCATTTGCCAGTTTATTTTCAGCACTGATTTTTTTGGCCAGCGCATTCTGGTATTGCTGGTTACGGGTTTCCAGTTGTGTCAGTGATACCAGCCCGCTGTCATACATGGATTTTTGCCGGTTAAATTGCAATGTTGCAATAGTAAATTCATTTTTTGCTGCTGCTGATTCGGCACTGTCGGCCTGCACTTTCAGTTGCAGCTGGTTCAGCTTGTTCATCATCTGGTTCAGCTTAAGCTGCAGGCCGTTGTTGATGGCATTGATCTGCTGACCGGTTACGCCAACTTTGTTTTTATAATATTCAACAGACAACTGTTTACCCGCCAGTTGTTCCCGGGTGCGCTGCAGCAGGTTGGGGTCAAGATAATCCGTTTTTACCTCGGATAATTGTACCAGGGTATCCCCGGCTTTTACATAATCGCCTTCCTTGATATACCATTTCATCACCCGCCCGCCGATGATGGTATTTACCTGCTGGGGACGCTGGTCCTGGTAAAGAGTGGTTACCGTTCCCTTTGCCCTTATGTTTTGGGTCCAGGGCAGGAAAAGAAAAATGAAAAATATTCCCGCACAGATAAAAAACCATAGCCTTACCCGGCTGTTTTTATTGTGCAGGTAGATCCGGGAGTATGATTTTATAGTATTGTGGTTCATCGTAATATTTTTTAAAAGTTATGAGTTGATAATGCTGCCATCATCAATCGTTATGATCCTGTCACATTGCTTCATAAATTCATCGTCATTGGTTACAACCACTACCGTTGTATTTTTTGATTCAATCAGCAGTTGCATAATTTGTTTCCGATTACTGTTATCCATATTCATCCACGGATCTTCCAGCAGCAGCAGCCTGGGATGGCCGGCCAGCGCCCTGACCAGTAAAATTTTATGCATCACATTTCTGGGCAATTTTTTACCGGCCGGGTCAAGCCGGGTATCGTATCCGTCTTTGAGCGTGGCAATAAATTCAGTAAGCCCGGTTTTGGCCGCATAGTCCGCTACCATTTTGAGGCTGATGTTTTCATTACCGAGGGAAATATTTTCCCAAAGGGTGCCCTGGAAAATTTCCTGCTGGTTCAGCAGCACGCCGGTTTGCGATCGCAGTGAATCCAGCTCATAGTTACCAACAGGTATATTGTCTATGAGTAAAGCCCCTTTGAAATCTTTGTAGGCTCCTGTCATCACTTTCAGCAATGTTGATTTACCCGAACTGTCTTTGCCGGTAATAACAATTTTTTCTCCGGGATTGACCTGCAGCGAAATATTCTTCAGTATGTCCGTTTCGTTATTATAACTGAAACTCAGGTTTTTCATTTCCAGTTTCAGTCCTTTGTCATCCGCTGCTAACTGAACCGTACCATTTTCTTCGGTGGGTTTATCGATCAGGTTGGAAAGCTTTTCAACAGCCGTAAGCGTGTCATACACACTCCCCAGTGTCATGATCAGTTTTTCCACGGAAGTAAGGACCAGCAGGATGACGATTTCGGCTGCAATGAACTGGCCGATATTCAGTTGCTGTCTTACTAATAAATGAGTGCCTACGATCAGCATGGCCGCCGTGATGGTTGTTTTAAAAATGACCAGTACATGGTACTGAAACAGCAGGATGCGGAAATGCTGGTTGCGGGAGTCCAGGTACCCGGAAACCTGCTGATCCGTTTTTTCGATATGCAGGTTAGTGTGCCTCGCCAGTTTGGTTGATTTGATCACCCTGGCTGTTTCTTCCAGCCAGGCTGCCACTTTGTATTTGTAAGTACTTTCATCAAGGCTGGTTTGAAGTCCCCTGCTGCCGGTGTACCGCATAATAAGCCATAGCAGGATGATGAGTATAATGCCAAACAGAATAAAAGCCGGATGGTAAAAAGAAAGAAGGATTAACCCGAAGAGTATCTGGATACTGGCTGTTGGTATATCCAGGAATATTTTGGATAAGCTTTTTTGCAGTACCGGGATATCAAAAAAACGGTTCACCAGTTCAGGCAGGTATACATTATCGTTCTTTTTCAGGTCCATTTTCGGGATATGCTCTGCAAAAGCAAATGAGTAACGTACAAAAATTTTCTGCTGGATTTTTTCAATGATTTTCATCTGGTTGATCTGCATGATGCCGGCAATAAGCACCCCCAGCACCACCAACGTGATGAGTACGATTAAGGATGCCCGCATGGAAGCTCCGAGAACAAAACCAATGATGGCCTGTACACCAAGCGGCAGCGAGAGTTGTATCAGTCCGTTTAAAATAGCGTAGAAATAAATGGCGGTAATTTCTTTACGTTCCAGTTTTACCAGGTTTACTATCCTGGTAAACGGGCTCCGGTTTGTTGACATAAAACAATAATTTATAAATGAATTATAACCTGAAAGCGGCACGCTATTGCATGTGCTAAAACTAACAAATAATCATCAGGAAAAATTGGGAGGGGGGGTCAGCTTTTCCAGGCAGGGATGCGGGTGGATCTTTTCTGCCTCGTGAAAGGCAGTATTTATTTTTTGAGAAAGATTACGTACAGTGTATATGATACCGGGATAAACTTTTTTTTCTTTTTTCTCGGTTTCTGATTTATCAGCTTTATTTTCTTCTTCTGCAATAAGAACAAAGGAATAATCTGAAAAAACACCGGCCAAGACCGGGGTGGCCTGCGAAAAAGTGAAGATCAGGAGCAATATGGTGGCTATTTTCTTCAAAGCTGGTGCAAAATTAGGTTCATGTATAACACCGGGAAGGACGGATTGTTGAAAGATTGTAAAATTTTTATCCGGGCTGATTTACAGGTCTTTGGAGCTTTCCGGTAAGTGATTATATTCTCCTTTAAAGGCATACCAGCCGAAAATAACCAGCCCGATAGCAATAGGGGTGAAGATGGTGATGATGATGATCCAGATCACCGGGTTATTGATATCTTTTTTGCCGGCCGGATCAATATGCACAATGGCCCTGTCAACCAGGAAATAAATGACGGCCGGAGCCAATATCATCCAGATGATGCCCAATATCCGTTTTATTTTATTCATGATATTTTATTTAGTCGCCGACATCTTTATGAATTTTATTGCTGAGATATATAGCCCCGATAATAAAACACAAAGTTGCGATACAGATCGGATACCAGAGTCCCACCAGGGGGTCGGCAGGAAAGGAAGTGGTTAAAAGTAACCCGATAAATGGAACCAATCCGCCAAATACGCCGTTGCCGATATGATAGGGAAGCGACATGGATGTGTAACGGATCTTGGTCGGGAACAATTCAACTAGGAAAGCAGCTACCGGCCCATAGGCCATGGTGACGTACATGATCAATAAAAAAACCAGGGCGATGAATTTTACATACAATCTTAACCCCAGCTTTTTATTGACGAAACTTTCTTTTGAGTACGTAATGCCTTTTGTTATATCGGCAAAAACCGTATCTGTTTTTAAAATATTGTATTTAAAATCGCCGTTTGCTGTATTGCCCCATCCGTAATATCCGAATTGGGTTGTTGTGATAAGACTGTCTCCCGCCGTATTCAGTTTTGTTTTTTTAACCAGGTCCGGGGGGGCTTCGCTGAGTTTACCTCCAACGGCTGAAAGGGTAGTGTCTTTCAAAAAAGTATTGAATATTGGCCGGTATGTAAGTATCCCCAAAAGCAAACCGCCCATCATGATCCACTTCCTCCCGATCTTATCGCTCAGCCATCCCCAGAAAATAAAAAAGGGAGTTGCAAAAATGATCGCCCAGAGAATGATGGTACGGCTTTGTTCAAATTCAATATTGCATTTGGTCTCTAAAAAATTCTGTGCATAAAACTGTCCCGTGTACCAGATCACACCCTGTCCCATCACGGCGCCGAAGAGGGCCAGCAGCACCATTTTAAAATTTGCCTTGTGGCTGAAACTTTCTTTAATCGGGTTTTTGGATGTGGTTCCCGCGGCCTGTAATTCGGTGAACAGGGGCGATTCTTTCATCTTCAGCCGGATGTAAATGGATATACCCACCAGCACAATAGAGATCCAGAAGGGATAACGCCATCCGCCCCAGTTGGCATTGAATGCGGCATCCGTCATATTGGATTTTACCAGCAGAATTATTCCCAGTGCAATAAATAATCCTAACGTAGCAGTGGTTTGTATCCAGCTGGTGTAATAACCTCTTTTGCCAACCGGTGCATGTTCGGCCACATAAGTTGCGGCTCCGCCGTATTCACCGCCCAATGCCAATCCCTGCAGTAATCGTAACACCAAAACAATAATGGGTGCGGCAATGCCGATACTTTTATAATTGGGAACACATCCGATCAGGAAGGTGGAGATACCCATGATCACAAGGGTCAGCAGGAACGTGTATTTGCGGCCTACGAGGTCACCGAGACGGCCAAACACCAATGCGCCGAAGGGACGAACAAGAAAACCGGCTGCAAAAATGGCCAGGGTACTCAATAGCGCCGCAGTGGGATTTCCTTCGGGAAAGAATTGGGTGCTGATCGTTTTGGCCAGCATCCCGAAAATATAAAAGTCATACCACTCGATCATGGTGCCCACCGAAGAGGCAGCAATGACTTTGCGGATGGCTCCGTTGCCGGTTTTTGTTCCGTTCATGGGGTTAAAATACGAATAGTTTTTAAAAACGCTCCCGGGGTTCTTTCCAATAACTTATTAATAGTTTTAGGCGCTGCGAATAATACGGGGGTATATTTTCAATAAAAAACAGATGCTATCAGGAGGGTATGGCTGATGTTGCCACGAAGACACGGGGGCACAAAGGTTCACAAAGAAATTCACTATCATAAAAATCCCTTTGTGCAACTTCGGGTCATTGAGACTTTGTGTCAAATATTTTAAGATTTTTTGGCAGATATAAAGCCACTGCTTAACTCTTGCAGGGTTATAAGTATATTTAAGGCGCAAAAGTTTGTATATGTCATACCCCTTCCAGATAACATCTTTGGAGCAATATCACCTGGACTATAAAAAAAGTGTGGATGATCCCGGATCCTTCTGGGCATCCGTTGCGGAAAACTTTCAGTGGAGAAAGAAGTGGGATAAAGTACTTGAATGGAATTTCAAAGAACCCAAAGTGGAATGGTTCAAAGGAGCCAAACTGAACATCACGGAGAATTGCATTGACCGTCATTTAAAAACCCTGGGCGATAAACCGGCTATCATCTGGGAACCGAACAATCCCGAAGAAAGGGTGCGGGTTGTTACCTATAACCGCTTGCATAAAAGAGTTTGCCAGGTAGCACAGATGCTGAAGAATAATGGTGTGAAAAAAGGCGACCGGGTTTGCATTTATATGGGCATGGTTCCGGAGCTGGCTTATGCTGTTCTCGGTTGTGCAAGGATCGGCGCCATACATTCCGTGATCTTCGGGGGATTCTCCGCGCAGAGTATAGCCGACAGGCTGGATGATGCGCAGGCGGAATATATCATCACCTGCGACGGTGCCTACCGCGGCGGAAAAGATATTCCGTTGAAAAGTGTAATTGATGATGCACTGATCGGGAATAAAATAGTGAAGCGGGTGATCGTTTATACAAGAACAAGAACACCGGTATCTATGATAAAAGGGCGTGATATTTGGTGGGAAGATGAAATGGAACATGCGGAATCGCAAATTGAAAAAGAAGGAAATGTTTCTTTTCCTGCAGAAGAAATGGATGCCGAAGATCCTTTGTTTATTCTTTACACATCCGGTTCAACCGGCAAGCCAAAAGGTGTCGTTCATTCCTGTGCAGGCTATATGATCTGGACAACCTACACATTCGTAAATGTATTTCAATACCAACCCGGTGATATACATTTCTGCACCGCAGATATCGGTTGGGTTACTGGTCACAGTTATATTGTTTACGGCCCACTGGCTGCCGGCGCTACGTCATTGATGTTTGAAGGCATTCCAACATATCCTGATGCCGGAAGGTTCTGGGATATTGTTGACAGGCATAAAGTAAATATTCTTTACACGGCACCAACAGCGATAAGAAGTTTAATGGGTTTTGGTTTGGAACCATTAAAAGGAAAAGATCTTTCATCATTAAAAATATTGGGAACAGTTGGCGAGCCCATCAATGAAGAAGCCTGGCACTGGTATGATGAAAATGTGGGGAAGAAAAAATGTCCTATTGTAGATACCTGGTGGCAGACAGAAACGGGTGGTGCGCTGATCTCAAACCTGGCAGGAGTAACTCCGGCGATTCCCAGTTGGGCCTCATTACCGCTACCGGGTGTGCAACCATTACTTGTTGATGAAAGCGGAAAAGAGGCCTCCCCAAACCCCTCCGAAGGAGGGGCTTTAGTGACCTCAGGTAATTTGTGTATTAAAGCGCCATGGCCTGGAATAATTCGTACAACATGGGGAGATCATGAACGCTGCCGCACCAATTATTTCGCAACGTATCCTGATCTGTATTTCACCGGGGATGGTGCATTGAAAGATGAGCATGGAAATTACCGGATAACAGGAAGGGTGGATGATGTACTGAATGTAAGCGGCCATCGTATCGGAACGGCGGAAGTGGAGAACGCTATTAATATGCATGCGGGGGTGGTGGAAAGCGCCGTAGTGGGTTACCCGCATGACCTGAAAGGGCAGGGTATCTACGCATATGTAATTTACAATGGTCATCACGGTGATGAAGAGTTGAGAAGAAAAGATAT
>CAZQGZ010000128.1:0-10050 GCA_964592935.1 uncultured Chitinophaga sp.
GCTGTAGGTAACACCCTTATCAACATAAAAGGGATTGAATTCATTTTCTTTTGCCCAGGGATTCAATGTCAGCGAATAATTCCTGTTTTGTGTGACCAGCTTGCCAAATGCATCCAGCATCTTTACCGGCGGTATCATCACCTGGCTGCTTCCTTTTACATGTCCGCGGTAGGAAGATAAAAAAACCTCATTGGGTTTGCTCCTGTCCATACCGGTTCCTTTCTGATCAAATAAAGCATATTCGGGTAAAAGAAACCCTGATTTTTTATAGGCCCCCCGGAACAACAAGGAATCATATGATGAATTGAACTTATCAAACCCGTATCCATTTTTCCAGGTATAAATTCCATAATTATTAAACAGCCCCACGGACAAAAAAGAACTGTCGGAACCAAAATTAGCCTTGCCGTTGATATACCCCGGCCAGTTTTCAAATCCATCCAGCCAGTACTGCTTCCCCTGGTAACTGAAATAGGGCCAGTGAAAATTTTCTTCCGGGTTCCTGCTGATAAAATATTTTGCCAGCAGGGATTGTAAGCTCTGCCGGGAATAGGAACCCAGCAACAGGAGGTTGGAATGATAATAATTATCAGAGTATCTCAGGTAATCAACTACATTGGTTATACGGCCATTATTTTTTTCAAAATCATATTCCGCTACTTTCTCCCCGCCAAAATATTTCTGCTTTTGCGAAAAACCTTCGGCAGCAAATGCATCCCAATCCATATTCATCTGCGAAGCGATGGAAGTAAAAACGATCGGCTTCAGGGTGGAGCCGGGCCCCGGGTTCATCCGTAATAAATTAATATTCCCGATCTCCTTTCTTAAAAGGGACTGCGAAATAAATCCATTCTCACCCCGGATCATTCTATTGAACCCGGCTTTATCATTCGGATCCGGGCGTTCCATATTTTTAATAAAATCAGTCAAAGCCACAAGTCTTCCGTTTCCGTCGGCTATACAAATTCCGTATTCAGCACCTTTCTTATAAGATGTATCCCGGTTTACCATGTATTGTATAGCTGTTGATAAGGAATCCGTCACCTCCGCATCCAGGGATACAAATGCATTTCTCCTGCTTTCCCCCTTCGCGGTATATTCCGATGACACGCTTTCCGCAAAATTTTTGGCCCAGATAAAATCGCGGCCCATCGGGTACACATAGAAACGGCTGCCATTGACATAATAATTCTTCATAAAGGCATCCGGTTGAATCACCAGGAGTTTATCATTCCCGGTTGAATCCGAAATCCGGATCCTTTCCGGGTTACGGAGCATCAGCGTATCATGGGCTTTCCATACCTGTTCTTCATGGTCCCGGTTTATTCTTAAAGTGCCCGTTGATTGGTTAACCAGGCATAATTGACCAAATAAATTTTCCCCGTATGACCTGCAGAAAGCAAACTGAAGATCTTTATCAGGCATCATCACCGGTTCATCGGTATAACTGCTCATCCTCCTGCTCGTAACCGTACCGTCCGCTTCATTCCAGATCGTGATATTATAATTGCTGGTATCGCTGTAAACATTACCCGTCCAGAATTGCTGGAGATGCGGCGGCGGTTCTACCCGGAAAAAATTATCATTCACCGCCAGTTTCGGTTTACCTGAAGCCAGGTCAAGGCAGAGCATCCTGCTCTGATCCAGGTGTTTTGAAAAACCATTCCGGGTATACCATTCAATTTCTTTTCTTAAAAAATGACCGGCATCATCCATCGCACCTGCTGCCAGCATTTTTCGCAACGAATCTGTGAACAGCTTGTCCTTCCTGCTGATGGAATATTTCCTGTATGCACGGGTTGTATCAAAATGATCAAATACCGGTTGCAGGCGCAATTCGATAAAAGAGTCCATATCCTTTGCGATATTGGCCACATTGAATTCCCGGTCCTTATTAAAAACCGGTTTCACCAGGAACAACAATAAAGCAAGCCCGGTAAAAACTATAGCGCCGGGTATCATTTTTCGCTGATTCGGATAATACTCGAGCGGGATATTCCTGAAGAGCATCACAATGGCAACGATCAGTATGGATGGAAATAAAATAGATTGCTTGCTGAGAATGCTTCCAAAAGGAAGATCCTGCCCGAAGAAGATATAACGTCCTGTCGCTGCCAGTATCACCAGCAGGGCCGTGATGAGAATATAATTGAGCAGGGAGAAACCGGCAATGATCGTCGGGTAATTCATATTGACCCGGTTGGTGAAATCAGGATAGAGTTTATAAAACGAGGCCAGCAGGGTTGCCGGTATTAATAACAACAACACATATAAGAGCACGGACCATCTTCCGTGCTCCGCAATAAAAAAACGGCTGGCCACCAGGTCCGTGGCCTGCGCATTATATCTTGCTCCCTTATTCTGCGGCGCATGCGGCAGCAGGTGAAACCCGGCTGAATTAACAGCGGGGTTATTTTTTTCATAGATAAATGTATTGATAAACCATTGGTTCTGGGCGGCCCTGATCACCGGTTCATAGGTCTTTCCATCTTCGTATGCCGTTTCAATAGCTTTGTCAACCGGCATAGCCATCACATCGATGCGGTATTTGGTGATGCCTGCTTTCTCCAGGATTCGTTCCCGGGGAAAAAATAAAAATGCGATAGCAAATAATAAAATGGCCGAGCCCGTCCCGATCCATAATTTTTTTATAACCGGCAACCGGAAGATCAATCTTGTAATGACCATGGAAATGACAAGCGCAAATAAAATATACAGGGCTATATACAATAGCCGGGGCAGCCCGAGCAGGTACCGGAAGATATCAGGGCCGTAAATAAGATTAACAGCAAATAATAACAGGCACATGAAGCCAATCACACCGAATAATCCTGCATTCTTTTTGCTTCCGGCAGATAAACCTGCAATGGCATAGTTGATATAACAAAAGGCTTCATTGAATAACAGGAAATTCAGGAACACAATGGCGAATCCCATATCAACCAATGCAAACAAAGCAAGCAGGCTGATTGACAGCAATACTTTCACGGGATTGCTGATAATAATATCCAACCATCTTCCCGTGCTGATGCGCCACCAGCTTTTTTCAGCGGATATGACCAGGGGTGAATGCCGGTAAGAAATATAAATGAATAAAAAATAAACTAATGTCAGCGCTATGGCCAGGTGACGGCAGGTGGTTGGATCAAATTGGCTGAAGGATGCATAGGCAGCACCTGCCAGCAGGATCAATAACCAGGAAATAAAAAAAACAATTTGTGAACCGCTTTTCTTTACCCATGAAGTATTCTTTATGGTATGGGCGATTTTTTCCTCACTGAGATAGAAACCAGGTTCACGCTTTGCCCGGCGCGGCCGATTGAACAAGGAAGCTGAACGCTTATGAATCGTGTTATATAAATATCTCAGGAAACCAAATCCAAAAATGATGGCTAAAACAATACCTGTAAACAGTATTATTCCAAAATTCCAGAAACTGTTCAATTGCTGCAACGACGGAAGATCAAGACCTTCATAGGGTGGGAAGCTTTTGTATCTCCAGTATAAAAAGAAACGGGTGGTCAGCAAAACCATCGTGACGGAGGTCAGCAATTGCCAGATCCAGCTGAGCTGGTTACCCGGTTTCATGCAGGCAACAGAAAAGATCATGATGAAAAAGAAAAGCAATGTGCCAAACATGAATAATTGCCAGGTGCCTGCCGGCAGATTTCGTTTTCCGAAATTCCAGTTAAATGAATTTGAAATGGAAAAGATCCAACTGAATGAGGATGATTTCGCAGGAAGGATTACTTTATCGTTATATGCACCAGGCTCCTGCCCCAAGCGGGGTCCCGCTGCAGTATTCATGAATTTTGCCTCCAGTTGCAAAGGATCGTTGGACTTTCCCTTTTGATAACTCAATAATACCGGTGCAAAGTCAATAGTACTGTCCCCGTCAAAGGGGGCAAATAAAAATCCTTCACCAAATACAGCGGGCATTTGCAGCATATCCTTTGAATCGGAAACCAAAAACCTGGTAACACGGTGCCGGCTCCAGTCGTCCCGGCTCTCTTCTGTTAACGGATACGATTTAGGATACCGGTTCATCAATGCAAAACTGTCGGTGCCAGGATCACTAATACGGAATTGATTCCGGTTGTTATCCGGGAAACCTATTCCCCAGCCGATCGTGCTCCGATCGGGAACCTCAGTTGTAAAAGCGATCTTTCCCGGCTGAATATCTTTTTCATCATAATGAATATTCCTTGCGAATTGAAACAGGCGCCCTGATAAAAAGTAATTCAATGATCCCGATCCGTTACCGGAAATATCATCCCGGAGCAGCAGGATGCTCTTCAATGCGGCAACCAATCTTTCATTCGTATAATAAGGTGTGTTAATAAATGTAAGATCATCCCTGAAAATATTCCAGGCCGCCGATCCTTTCTTAACCTGCTTAGCAGTTTTGATAACGGGGCCATTATTCACCTGCAATTCAACATGGCTTTCTGCTTCAGTTCGTATCATCACCTGCATCGAATCACAATGAAAAGAAATCAAATGACCAGTTGCAGGAAAATGAGTGGAAGCTATTTTATAAGATGATCCTGCTGAAACATAAAACGGTTCTTCGGAATAAAGGGAAGAAACCGAAAGCTTCCCCTGTTTTTTCCCCAGGACAAAACGGTTGAATGCATTGCCTTTGTAATTAACCGTATCGGTCCTTCCCAATTCTATTTGCCCGGCCACCCGGAAACCATCATGCCTGATAAAATGATGGTCCAGGTTACTGAAGGTCTTTAAGGAAAGGGGCGCATGGATATTGACATACAAAAAGGAAAAGCAGGCTAAACTGATCAACAGGAATACCAACGGAAATCTTTTTCCCCGGTAACCGTTTTTTGCAAAGCTTTTATAATACAATAAACCATAGATCAGCAGCACGGCGATGCTGAATGCATACAAAAAGGTCAGACTTGCCGGGAATTTCAACATGGTACGGACTATTGATTATTCAGATTGGTTTCATCAAAAACCGGGTACGAGAGCTGGTGCAACTCCGCTTGGTTCAATGCCATTTTCAAAACCAGGGCCCTGCTTCCGAATTCGGTATTCAATTTTTTCAGTAAAGAAATATCGGGGCCGTTACCCTTGCTGAATCCCTGAATCCGCTGCACCATCTTTCCGCCGATCGAAAGATCATTGACCCGCAGGTAGAGGTATTCTATGTATAGCAGTGACAAGGAAACCAGCAGGTCCAATAATTTCTCCCGGTCGGCACTGCTGATCCTGGCCGGGCTGTTCTTATGCACATCCGTAATAGCCAGTATGGGTTTCAGAAATTTTTCATATGCGTAGTTGGCTACCGAATTCTCTGTTTGCAAAACGCCCTGCATGGCCAGTGATTCATCTTTTGATTTGTCATAACCCGGGTAATTCTTCACCTTATAGGTTTTCAATATTCCATGCCGCAGCGATTCATATTCATGCTGAATGCCATTGTATTCTTTGATCACCCGGTTTAATCCTTCATTCTCTTTGGATAATTTATGCAACTCGGCATGCAGGTCGCTGATCTTTGCTTCCAGGGTCTGTGGACTTATTTTCCCTTTGCTGTTTTTTTCTTTTGCTGCCTGTACAATTCCA
This sequence comes from uncultured Chitinophaga sp., assembly GCA_964592935.1. Classification (GTDB taxonomy): domain Bacteria; phylum Bacteroidota; class Bacteroidia; order Chitinophagales; family Chitinophagaceae; genus JJ008. The sequence continues at coordinate 5,587 of CAZQGZ010000128.1, forward strand.
TCTGAAGTATTCGGTTCCCCTTCTTTTGTTTTACTATTGATCTGCAGCATCGTCCTGTTTATTTTCTGCTGATGCCTGAACAATAAAAAAATAATAACCCCAAGCAAAACGAGGATGCCCGTCAATCCGGCCAGGATAAAGTCGTTGATGGATGTTTTATTTTCTTTCACCGGCTCTTTTACAACAAGTTGCTCCTTTCCTGCATTGTATAGTGCGATCAATGAATCCAGTTCCGAACGCAGGATAACCGGGTTCCGGCTTGTTTTCTCCGCTGTTGTCAGCGTATCCACGATGCGGATAAGTTTAGTATCTGTACGGCTGCCCGGGCCCGTATGCCCGCCGGTGCCCGTGGACTGGGCAAAAAGCCCCGCTGAAACAAGCAGCAACAGGATTGAAAAAACAATTTTATTATACATGGTTATTTTATTAAAAATTATAAATGGAAGAACCGGAGAATGGCTTGCTTTTTCTTCACCGGTTTCCGGGGAATTAAATTTCTTTCTTTTACCACATCCTGGTGCACGGCCGCCATGGAAGCCAGTTCACCCGAATAAGCGGGAAACATCGAGATCGCCTTCATATCCTGAATGGGTGACCAGGCCTCAGCCACTGAAGTCAGGATGCTGTATAACGAACGGACATCTTTCACCCGCTGGTTTTCCATCAGCCGGAGATAAATATTATCGCGGGTAAAATAAATGTCCACCGTTTTGTTTTTGAAAGCTTTCAGTTCCTGGTTATTGCGGCGTACGACGGATGCATTGTACAGGATATCATTACCCGGTTCGATCTTGATACCCCGGTAGAGATACATATTATTATTCAACACATCGTTGTTCTTTGAAAGTCCTTCCTTTTTATCAATAGGGATTCCCGTGAAATCCGTGATCTTATAAGCTCCGCTGAATGCACCGTGAAGGGCCACATTTTTATTATTCAATACCCGTCCCGGTGGAACCATATTGATGGTGATACCTGTTCCAAGTAATTCCTGCAATTCTTTTTCCAGTTTAATTTTCAGTTCTTCAAAATAAAAAGCCCTGCCACTCAGCATGACGGTCTTAATTCTTTTTTTAATGTCTTTGGTGATGACATCCCGGATACTTCCAATTATGCAATGCACAATACAATCAGTCGCTTTATGGATGATCCCGGTCACCTCATCATCCCAGCGGATGCTCCTGTCTTTCAGAATGGCTTCGGCAAACTGAAGAAGCGTAGTGGGGTCCTTATGCAAATTGCCGATAGTTCTTTCCGTGCTGAATGAATTTTCAGCCAATTGCGAAAATTCTGTAATACCAACGGCCTCTAAATTTTTAAATTTCTTTTTCTGATCCTCCATCAGTTGAATGAAATTCAATACATCAGCCGTGAGATTCTGGTTAAGGATATGATGGCTGATAAAATCTTTTACCGAATGATCATTGGACCCGGAAATAGCTTTCAGCACAAGGGTCAGGAAATCTTCGGAGAAACCATAGAGCAGCACATTCCCTGCCCCGGCAAAGCCGGTCCGGTAAAAACTGGAATAATTCTCATTATCATCCGCCAGCAGCATGGAAATATCCGTGGTTCCCTTTCCGCAATCGATCACCAACGCGATTTCACCATTGGAAAGGTTGACGGTATCTGCATGCGTTTGCTGGTAGCCCATAAAGGCTGCATCGCTTTCCGAAATGGTTTCATATTCGATATATAATGCGTCACCGTCAATACCGAGCGATGATAACAGACTCCCGGTCTGGTTTCTCAGTTCATTCAGCAATTCAAACACATCATGCTGGGTGTAAATATTCGGAACGAGAAGGGTGACGATCATTCCTCCCTGCCGGAAAGATGGCTTTGTACTGATCATCAGACGCAGCAGGCGGAGCAATACCGCGCTGATCAGTTCTTTTTTATGAGAACGGATACTGTAATCTTCGGTATGATCACCCATAAAAAGCTGCAGGCTTTTCTCGATACCCAGTTTCAGGTTGGGAACGATCTCGTAATTATCGCGGAAATTAATTTCGGTGGCGGCCACTTCCTGCCGGGTAATGAATAACCTGACCTCGTCCTCTTCCGGGTTGCCGGTAAAATTGAATGGAAATTTTTTTCGTTGCTCCTTTGTAATATTTTTTTTGATGGCATAAAAGGAACGGTAAAGCATGTGCTGCCCTTCCTCATGATTCAAAAAATCTTCCCTGCGCCAGTTTTTGTTTTTACTATTCATGTTCAACCGGCTGATGATGTTTTCCAGGATATCATATTGCACCAGGGCCGATTGCGGGCCACAATTTTTATAGCCTACCTGGCTGGCTTCGCTGCCGAAATCGATCACCACCCGCTGGCAGTCTTTGGAAGGGATGACCGTAAATTGAAATTGGCCTGAATACTTTTCATCATCGCTATGTATCCATGTAACTTTCAGTTGAAAAGGGACCTGTTCAACATGGTATTTATAAAAACCGACCGACACTCTTTTTTGTTCCGCAGAATAATCCAGTCGCAGGCCTGTTTTTTCATCTTTGAAAGGCTCGACGGCAAAAGCGGAATTTTTCTTAATGATCAATTCAAAATCATTTCCCTCCTTATGTAAAGAAATATGACATTCCCGCAACGGGACATCCTGTTTATCCGATGGCGCCATCTGGTTGAGCACGATCTTACCCGGATCTTCAATGGTAAGCAAGGGTGTCAGCACCCGGTTTTCGGCATGAACGACGAAATTAAAGTCAATCACATCCGGGTTATGTGATAGACTTCGCTCCAGTCTTGCCACAAAATAGCGGTCACTACGGATCAAAACGGGCAGATAATACAAAGCCATAATTTTTTTTTTTTGTAAATACTCTTGTATTGGATTATTAATTATTTATTCCTTCAACCCCACCTAACGACTAAAGTCTATCGACTAACGACTCCTCTCTCACCCCCCACTAGCCATTCACCATTCACTATTCACCTCTGCAAAACCACCGGTCATTATAGTTCCCCGAATTATTCTCCACCTTCGCCGAATAACAGAAATTAAAAGCCTTCGCCCGGATAGATTCAAAAGCGACGGCCATGCTGTCGCCACGGAAAGTTTCATTTAGTTGTCTTACTGATAATTTATCATACCGGATATTATTGAACCTGATGGTGTCGGAAAAATTCACTTTCCCGTCTTTAAATACACTGAGTTTAACCACGGCTTCATCAATATTGAACCCGGTAGTATTGTCAATCGAAACATCGGCATTCGAATAACGGGAAAGGGAATTATTTGTTTCTCTTCCGGCATTCAGTCGCAGTTCGATCCGCTCTGGCCAGGTATTACGCAGCCGCAGGTTGGTACGGGTGCTGCGGTCGAGGTACTCTCCCCGTTCATCTTCAATCTCCGTGATCAGCGAGTCAATATCCATTACAGGCATATTGGCCGGGCGGGAAGCCGTTATATTAAGGGGCGCTGTTTTTGTCCATTTTATCCTGGTGAAATTGAAAATGAAAAATACTCCGGCTGCAGCTCCGGAAACAAAGAGGAATTTCTTCAGCCATTCTTTGCCCCTGCCTTTTCCCCGGGAAAATTTATCTGCATGCTGGGAGGCAACGGGTATTTCCTGCTTTATACTAAAAGGATATTTTTTCTGAAAGGACGCGTAGCTGATCCATTCATTGCTGCTGTATATCCAGATCCTGATCTTATCCGGATCCGGAGCCGAATGGATCTGTATCTGTAGTTCTTCCTGCGACTGAAGTTCTACTACCCCATTACTCCCGTCGGTGAACAGGTATTTATTCATGGATGTTGAGGCAACCAGTGTTTTGATATTGGTTTGTGTAAAGAGAAATCAAATAGCATTCCAGATTGAAATGAAAATTACAGCTTACACTGATCATGTAACTGCATGAAGAAGGTTACAACAAAGTTTTATGAAAAAAGAAACCGGTGAAGAATATCTTATGATTTTATAAACAAAAATTTGTGGGAACGTTTATACTAAAATGGTGAGGGGGCAATGGTGAATGTGAATGGTGAATTAAAGCCCCCACTAGCCACTTGCCACTCCTCATTCCCCTGTTCAATCCACCGTCCAGTGAAATCCCTTTCGTATGGCCGGCATCTTTCTCCAGTCAAGCGCTTTGCCCGTGAGTTGGTATGGTTTCCCGTCGACGGCATATTGAAGTACCAGGACACTGTCGGCTTTTTTATAATTCAAATGAACGGGGGTTGTATGCAATTGATAATCGGTAAGCAGGTATTCCTTTTTCTCCCTGTCATAACTGAGTTTATAATCTCTCATCTCATCATTCCGGTCCTGGAAGATCATATAACTGTCCCGGTGAATAAAAAAACGCTTTACCGGGAAATTGGCGGGCAACAATGTATCGTGTCCTGCACTGTAGCGGGTCACTTCATAGGCACCGTGCATTTCGGGCCGCGGGGCTTTGTCTCCGTTAATATTCCCTGATTGAATGACGGGATAAAAAGCTTCGAGG
>CAZQGZ010000129.1:0-9912 GCA_964592935.1 uncultured Chitinophaga sp.
TAATTTTTAATTCAGCATAACCCCAGGCGCCTCCGCAATCTTCCGGAGGACATGCACCCATACCTGCAAGACAATCGGCCCGCAAAAGTTTCTCATCTGTAATCTTTTCGAGTGTGATCTCGTGAAACCAGTCATCGCCAAAATCGTAGATGTACATAAATTTTTGTTTGGACGCTGTAAATATTTCTGAAAGTCTTGTCTTTTGGGCATCCAGTTTGAAATTTGAACCACAAAGGCACGAAGACACGGAGTAACACAAAGTAAACTTCGTGAAGCCTTTGTGCCTTGGTGTCTTAGTGGCATATCCTAATTTATTTGAAACTGTACCACTACTCACGGGACTTATTATCCCCAAGTTGTTTATTTTTGACCTACATGAACAAGATCATATTCACCGAGGAATTCTGCCAGCCGGAAAACCTGCATCCTTTTACGCTGACCCGGCAGATACAGGATATCCGGGTGGGTATCCTTACCATTCGGGAAAAATGGGAACGGATGCTGGGTCTTCCTTCCTTTGATAAAAAAGAAGATGATTACAAGGATCTTGACCGCTCGGTGAATATTGACGAAGCGGTAGGTGATGATGTTTGCTTCATGATCCATGGCAATGTGCTGCCCGATTCAAAACTTGTGAAAGCTACGCGCAAACTAAAAGACGGGGAATTCATCAGTGTTGACGGCAATTCGGGGATCATCTTCCGTTTCACCAAAAAACAAATTGAAGAGAAGTATAAAATAAAAGTAACACGGGCCGTTGCAGTTAAATCGGACATACAGGTTATCCGCTATCCCTGGGATATTTTTCAGATGAATGACCGGGCTCTTCGGCAGGATTTTGAAATGCTGACGAAGAAAAGAAAATCGCAACCCGTTTCAAAAACCAACCGGGTCATAAAACCATCACAGGTATTCCTGGAAAAAGGGGCGAAGATGGAACATTGTATCATCAATGCCTCAACCGGGCCGGTGTATATCGGTAAGAATGCGGAAGTGATGGAAGGCAGTATCATCCGCGGGCCTTTTGCCATGGGCGAAGGAGCCTGCCTGAAAATGGGAGCAAAAGTTTATGGTGCCACTACATTGGGTCCCCATAGTGTTGTGGGTGGAGAAATAAAAAATTCTGTTCTGTTCGGTTACAGCAATAAAGCCCATGATGGTTATCTCGGTGATTCGGTGATCGGGGAGTGGTGCAACCTGGGAGCAGGGACTACCAACAGCAACCTGAAGAATAATGCCAGCGAAGTAAAGATATGGACACCCAAAGGCGAGATGAATGCCGGCAACAAATGCGGGGTGATGATGGGTGATTATTCCAGGACGGCCGTGAACACTTCGATCAATACCGGTACGGTGATCGGAGTTTGCTGTAATGTATTCGGCAACGGGCTAACGCCAAAATATATTCCCAGTTTCTCCTGGGGCAGCGAAGGCGTGAAGCGATATGAGATCGATAAAATTTTCCCTGATATCGAGGACTGGAAAAAACTGAAGGGGGAAACGATGAGTGAGAATGAGAAGAGTATTTTGAGATATGGGTTTGGGAAATGGTGAGAAGGGCGAGTGGGGAGTGGGGAGTGGGGAGTGGCTAGTAGCTAGTAGGGAGTAGCTAGTGGGTGTGGTGAGTCTTTATTTTTTATTAAGCTAACGTTAATGGACAGCACCAAAAAAAACACCAATAATATTCGATATTTAATTGAGGAAGGAATACTAGCTAACGGCTAACAGCTATAAGCTAATGGTGAAAAATAAAATGCAGATAAAAAACGGCAGTAAATTGAGGAACGTAAACAAGCTAACAGCTAAAAGCTAACAGCTCTTAATCTTCGAATGCCAGTTCATAACAAGAGAGTCTCAAAATAAAAAACAGACGAATCAAAAAGTACAAATATGAGAAAACAAATCGCAGCCGCTAACTGGAAAATGAACCTGACCTTTCAGCAGGGGGAAAAATTACTGGATGAAATCCTGGACGCAGGGATAAAACTGCATGATAACAGGCAGGTGATATTCGCCGTTCCTCATCCTTACCTGCTGATGACCCGGAGTGCGGTAGAAGAAGAATACAATTATGAAGTGTCGGCACAAAACTGCTATCATAAAAAGTCTGGAGCCTTTACCGGGGAAGTGTCGGTCGACATGCTGCATTCCATCGGGGTTAATTACTGCATCATCGGTCATAGTGAACGAAGAGAATATTTTGCCGAGAGCAATGCCATGCTTGCAGAAAAGGTGAACCTCTGCCTGGAACAATTCATCACGCCCATCTTCTGCTGCGGGGAATCATTACCTGTGCGGGAAGCCGGTACACAAAATGATTTTGTGGCGGTGCAGTTGAAGGAGTCTTTGTTTCATCTTTCAGCAAAGGATATCAGGAAGATCATCATCGCATACGAACCCATCTGGGCCATCGGTACGGGTAAAACCGCATCGACAGACCAGGCACAGGAAATGCATCAATTTTTACGTTCTGTACTGGCAGCACAATACGGAAATGAGGTGGCCAATGAGATATCCATTCTCTACGGGGGCAGTGTAAAGGCAAGTAATGCGAAGGAACTTTTTACCTGCCCGGATGTGGATGGGGGTTTGGTGGGAGGAGCTTCGCTGGTTGCGGCGGATTTTTTGGAAATCATTAAGGCGTTGAAATAAGCTATTAGCTGTTAGCTTGTTTTCGTTCCTCAAACAGGTGTCGAATATTAACGGCATTTTGATTTAGCCTGTTACTTGCAGGCTATCAGCTCTAATCTTTCACACTAAACCAATAAACTAATAAACCCATCCTCCTACCATATCGTCCTTCAGAGGAAGAACCAGGTGTTGCTGAGTTTTTTGAAGATCAGGGCAGTGGTGAACGGGAAAGAGATCTATCCTTTGCCCAATACAAAACCGGTGGTGATACATCTGACGGAGAATAATCCGAAGATCGTTGTTACGGACGGTTATCATATCACTAAACCATTGAAGCTGGTTTATAATGATCTTCCTGTTTATTGTTTCAGGGTAAGCTGTGCCATCAGCGACCGGCAGTTGCTGGTTGGATCGCTGGTGCTTGCCATTTTATATCTTACCGGGATGTTTACCGGAATAGCACCGGTCAAAGTGTTCAGCTTTCTTCCGCTGATCTATCTTGTGATGTTTTATTACCTCAATCGCAGGGAATTCCTCCGGTTAGTACCTGTTACGAATTAATACCGTTGTGAGAAATTATTTAACCTGATTTTTAGCCACCAAGGCACGAAGACACAAAGATTCACAAAGTTTTTCCCTTGGTGTTTCTTAGTGTCTTCGTGGCTTTGTGGCGATATTTATTTTAAATCATTAGGTTTTTAGAGATTCCCTTTTGGCTTAACCTGACGTTGCCAGTTCAGATTCAGGTAATGAAACAAAATCAAATTCATTGAGTTTATCTACTGTAAGAATGGTCTTGGATTTATCGGCATTGGGATGATACATCATCCTGAATTTTGCACCCCAGATAATTTCTGCACTGACATAGGATGTCCTGCTTATCACATTGTTTGAAAAAACGGAATCAAATGCTTTCACAAAAACGATGATCTCCATATCCGTGCTGGCAATATCTTCTTTCGTTAAACCATAAAAGGGGCTTTTATCATCAATCGGATGAACAACGGTCCAGCTAAGCGGAAGCCCGTTTATTTTTGAATATTCGAGATCGAGGTCATAAAATTTATCAAAAAGCTTTCCGTTTTCTTCCGTGGTGATAGACATCGTTACTTTCACCTCCACTTCAGAAAGGGTGTTGTTTTTATAAGGAGACAACCTGAACATAAAGGCCTTCCCGTTTCTGAAAGGAGCTATCAGCGCATTGTTACTGAATTTCAAAAAAGCCTGTGGTCTTGAAAACCGTCCGTAGAATAACCCGGTGGCGAGGGCAAAACTCAGCAGACCCAGGAAGGCTTCAAAGGTGGAAACGGCGCCGGCTACAAAACCCACGGGACTGATACGTCCGTAACCCACCGTGGTGAATGTCTGTGCGCTGAAAAAAAATACTTCCGAAAAATTTTTCAGGGGAGAACCACTGTTAATACCGGAAAGATGATGGATGCCGATGGCATAATAAATACCAGCAAATACAAGATTGATTGAGATATAGATCATAAAGATCAGCAACAGGAACCTGCCTGTCTTCATGCCCAGCATGGTATGATACCAGCTATACCTTTCCAGCAAACCAACACCTTTCTTGATGACATTGGGCCTGCCATCTTTATTGATGAAACGGCCGCCGGTATTGTTGCTGTTGGTGCCAAAACCGGTGTTGATCTCGGTTTTTAAATTGAGGAGTTTTTTCAGGATTGCCATGATCCAAAAATACGGAAATGAGGAATGGGATTTAACCGCAGAGGCGCTGAGGACGCAGAGAACCGCCGGTTGGCGATTAATAACTCTGCGCTCTCTGCGACTCTGCGGTTATATAAATAATTCAATCTATCCCACAACCGAAATTTACTTTTTGTTATTTGATAATTGATATTTGTTATTTTTAACCCTGATGCCCCGCAAAAAAATACTCTGGCTCTGCAGCTGGTATCCCGGTAAGCTGATGCCTTTCAATGGCGATTTTATTAAGCGCCATGCAGAAGCGGTGAGTCTTTATGATGATGTGAGTGTGATTCATATTGTCAGGGATACAAAAGGGATTGTTACAAAGGACGTACTTGCAGAGGAATCCGCCAGGAACGGGCTGACTGAAAAAATAATTTATTATTATTCCCCTTCCTTCATGATCCCTTTATTTGAAAAATACATTTCTGAAAAAAAATACAGGAAGTTATTCAAACAGGCGATTGCTGATCATATGGAAAAGAACGGTGTGCCGGGACTTGTACATGTGCATGTTGGCATGAAGGCAGGTGCTCTTGCCCTTTGGCTTAAGAAAGAGAAAAAGATCCCTTATGTTGTTTCGGAACACTGGTCGGGCTTCATGCCTGAATCGGATGAGAAAATGAGCGATCAGCCGCTTTACATCCGTTCATTATGGAATAATGTATTGGCGGGTGCCCATGCCATCAGTGCTGTTTCAAAATACCTGGCCAATGCCATCCGGCAGCAGGTTGGCTCCGGGAAGATCAGCGTGATACCGAATGTGGTGGATACATCCATATTTTACCCGGCGGAAAACATGTCACCCGGGTACCGTTTTATCCATATTTCCGGCCTGGAGCCGCTCAAGAACCCGGAAGCGATCATTGAAGCTTTTGCGATTGTAATAAAAAAATATCCGTCTGCTGTTCTGGAAATTTTTGGTCCCGAAGACAGCCGGCTGAAGAAATTTGCAGTTGAAATGCAGGCTCAGAATAACATACATTTTCATAAAGAAATACCGCAACGGCAGCTTGCTGAATTTGTCAGGCAATCCATGGCCCTCATTTTGTATTCCCGGTATGAAACCTTCGGATGTGTAATTATCGAAGCCAATGCCTGCGGCATCCCGGTCATTGTAAGTGATATTCCTGTTTTTCATGAAACCGTTACGGAAGGGGTCAACGGAATTTTTGTTAAGGAAAATGATCCGGGGGCCCTGGCAGAAAAGATGACGGATTTAATAGAGACGCGTTCATCATTCAGCAGTAAGACGATTGTTTCCTCCGTTGAAAAATACAATTATGAACATGTCGGGAAACAATTCAGTGAATGGTATGAAGAGATATATTCAAAAAAAGTGTTTTAACTGTATGCACGCACTTGAGTCTTGATTGTTGAGTATTGATATATTGAGTCTTTTCCAGCGAACAATAAAAAGACTCAATATATCAATATACAAGACCCAATAACCAAATTATCACATCAGTTTCTTTACCAGTTCAATATACTCCGTCATGGCATCGGTTGTTGATTTTCCTTTTAACGATGCCCAGGCTTCGTATTTGGCCTTGCCAACAAAGTCAAATGGATTGGAGGGGGGGGCGGTGTTGATATCCCCGATACTTCCCTGTTTGTATAAGGAATAAAGTTGCAGTAAGGTTTGATTATCGGGTTTCGCAGACAGGGTTTTACTATCTGCTGCGGCCTGTTCAAATTGTTCTTTCAGATCCATGTCAGTAATAAAATTATTTGAATGATTTGTTTTAATTATTCTGGTCCCGGGCATGATCAATAAATTTATCCTGCACCTGTCTTTTATCATTGATGATCCTGTAAAATTCATTAATAAAATCGGATGCCGTCCTCCGGGCCCGGGCAGTCAGTAGCTGGAAGTTCATGATCAGCGAATTAATGGTATCTTTTTTACTCCTGAATAAATCAAGCGAAGCCTGCAGTTCTTCCATGGTTCTCGGGTAACCGCGATACACCCTTTCGGTCACTTTCTCCACGCCGAATCTTTCTGTGAATAATTCCGGCGGCAATGCATAATCCGCATTCACAAAACCGGAATGGTCAAAGTCATATGGCACAGCAAAGGGAACGGTTTGCTGATCTTTTTCATAAATGAGTTTGATATTATGGTTATTGGGAACCGACCAGTCACCGTTGCTGATCATGTATTCAAAGAGCGCCACTTTGGTCATCATGTCATGGTCCGTGCTTTCGGTGAGAAACTGGGCTTTATCTCTTTTTTCGCAACCATTACGCCGGGCCATGTCATTATCGTCTTCAATAAAGAACGCATATTGTGAAAAGGGTTTTATTTTCCCATGGGTGTCCCGGTAGTTGACCCGCACCAGCCTTACCCGGAAACTTTTTTCTTCGAGCAGGTTATATATTTTATACACCAGGTATTCTTTCAGCACCAGTTGTTCATCCGCGGAATTATTCCCGCACCCGATCACCAGTTTCAGTTTTCCGAGCGAATGAAGAAGGGGAGAAGCGGGGTTATGAAAGTTCAGCAATAGCGGGGGTATAGTACAGAATTCCCTGCGGTAATGCCCCCTTGGAGCCACTCTTATTTTCTCATCTATTACAGAACTGTCAGGAAAGCGGAAACTTACAGAAGCATCCTGGTACATTTCTTCACCCTGTACTGTTTGCAGTACCTTTATATCGGTTGTCAGTGTTAGTTCGATCAGTCCTTCGTCGGTAAAAAATTTTATACTGTCAACGGGACTGGTCTGGGCCTTTACCCATATACTTCCGGCAAGCAGAAAGGCAGAAAGTAAGTACTTGTTTTTTTTCATTTCGGGCTTTGAATTTATTGAACGAATGCATTCAAAAACTGGATCATTTATTCAGCCATAAGCAAATTTACCGGATCACTTCTTCAATCGGTTTACCCACACAGCCATCGGGCATCTGAATATGCAACATGGCGGCAAGGGTAGGAGCGATATCCGTCATATAAATTTCCCGGTTTGAATTCCCTGCATGAATGCCCCAGCCAAACCACAGCAGCGGGATATGCGCATCATATGGATTCCATAATCCATGCGTTGTGCCCGTTCCGGATAATGCATCAATATAACCGGGCTTCAGTATCACCTGAATATCACCGTTACGGGGCGGATAGTATCCGTTGTTCAGCATATTTCTGATCGTGGAAGGCAGGGGCACTTTGTTCAGGTCTTCCAGTGCGAATACTCTTGTTATGCCGGGATCCGCCGACAGGTTATCCACGATCCAGCGTGCCAGTTCTTTTTTATCAGTTTTTGCTGAATCGAGAGCCGGGTGATTTAAGTGTAACTGGTAATTATCATCTGCCACAATGATGTTGGGTATCCCATATTTGTCATTCAGTGTCTTATTCAACTGGCTCATGACCGTATTCATATATACCCGGCCGGCGGGTAATTTATTTTCCTGCATAAACTCGGGTATATGCGCTACACCATGATCGGCTGTCAGGAAAACCGTGTATTGATTTTTACCAACCTTACTATCGAGAAAATCGAGCAGGCTGCCGAGTTCTTTGTCCAGTCGCAGGAAGCCATCTTCTGCTTCCACCGAATTGGGCCCGAACGTATGCCCGATATAATCCGGCGAAGAAAAACTGATAGCCAGGAAATCGGTGATATTATCGTCGCCGAGTTGTTCACCGGTGATCGCTGCCTTCGCAAATTCAGCAGTGAAACTATTTCCCATCGGGGTAGCGGAAATTTTTGAATAATCTTTACCGATAAAATTTTTGAGATCGTAAGGAAAACCCGCTCCGAAAGGTTTTGCTTCATATGGTTTTTCATCGGCCGTGCTTTGTGTGTAGGTATTGGCAGAATAAAGCAGCTTCCATCCATCCCTGAAATATTTATCAACGTTTTTTTGTGCATTGAAGTCGGCTACCCATTTCGGCAATTCATTCATATACCAGGTGGATGTTATCCAGTTTCCGACGGTATTGTCATACCAGTAAGCCGCATTGGCACTATGACCGGCCGTCAGGATCCCGCCCCGGTCTTTTAAGGAAATGCCGATCACTTTGCTTTTGAAATTGGTGGCAAGACGTAATTCATCACAAATAGTGGTCACCAGCATATTTTTTGGACTCATTTTTCCCAATGCGGAAGAACTGCCTACTGTATTTACATTCTTATCATCGGTACAATAAACGGCTTTCATCTGTTGTTTATCCCACCAGAAATTCCCGGTAATGCCGCTGATAGCCGGTACCGCGCCCGAATAGATCGTGCTGTGTCCGCATGCCGTTACGGTGGGAGCATAGGGGATCATCGTGTTCTCACAACTAAAGCCCTGTTTCATCATTCTTTTGAAACCACCATTCTCATCATAGCGGTCGTAATAGCGGTACAGGTAATCCCAGCGCATCTGGTCCATCACGAGCCCGACTACCAATTTGGGACGTTGAATCTTCTGAGCCTGTACGGAAACGGAAAACAATAAAATCAGTGCTGTTGTGATAAGCCTTTGCATGAATTTCAATTTGGGCAAAAATACGGGTTTGAAACTTTAAGCGTTTGCGAAATTATATTAAGAAACGGGTTTAATTTAACCGGGGAGACGCCGAGAGCGCTGACATGTTTAAGCTGGCGCAAATTACCCGTTGTCTCACCTGTTTCCAGGTTAGGATACAGATGAATTATTGCCCCGAAAAGTTGTATGTAACTACTTCGTTTTTTTGCCAGGTTTGTAATAACAGAATCAATGAACTGCTTTGATATATCCCCAGCCTTCTCTTTGTTTGCTGATGATCTCGTAGATACCATCCGGAACAATATGGACTCCCGGGATTAACAGGTTTTTGTCAATGGCCTGGTTTTTTAATGCAACTTCGCATACTTTAAAAGAAACATTTTTATTATCGATGATCCTGGTTATGGCATCTTCAACAGTTGATCTTCCTTTGACCATCATATTGACTCCCTGCCCGTACATAACCACTTCTACTTTTGCATCGGCGGAAGCTTTTACGATCTCTCCAACCCAGCGCATGACTGCTTTATGATCGAGACTGTCGCGGCTGGTAAGATCAAATACGACTTTATAATCAGTTTGTGCCTGTACAACCGGGATAGTAAAAGTTATCAGCAGAACGAAGAAGAAAAGCTTTTTCATGTGTGTATTTTTTTTTGATTCAGTACAAAAGTTACCGAATTGTTTTTAAACTGATAATTTCCCGGAATAAAAAGGCTGTGAGGATCGACAAACCTCCAACCACCCACCATAAAACACCGAAGCCGGAATATTGCGCCAGTTGTGCCCCTCCCATGGGACCCATTGTTTGTGCAGCAGACCAGGCCATCGTGTATAAAGCCGCATATTGTCCCCGGTTAGCCGCCTGTGTACGGGAGATCCAGTAACTGTTCATAAAAGGCATCGAAAGAATTTCACCAAATGTGACTACGATGATCATGCTGCCGGCAATGGCCACCGGGGCACCCGGAATATTCAGCATTAAAAAGGAAAGACCAACCATGAATACACCCAGGGTAATATAAATAATATTTTTCCGTTTGCCTTCGAGTTTATAGATCAGCACCATTTCAAATAACGCTATGA
>CAZQGZ010000130.1:0-9859 GCA_964592935.1 uncultured Chitinophaga sp.
ATTAAATTCTATTGCTAAGTTACAATTATGCCCCACATTTCAAAATAAATTTTTGCCTCTGTGAATAACTTCCCGTCATATCCTTTTGTTTAAGCTATAAGTGCCTGATTTTATTTTTAGCAAGTTAATATATTGAAATTCAGATTATTATATTTGTTTTGACGCCACGTAATGAATCACTGAGTTAAGTCAGATTGGTATTTTCCCCGTTTAACGAATGACAAAAAGGCCGGAAAATTAGCTTTAAACCGAACGGTAGCAAATTTGATATTAAGCCTGAATAACCATAAAATTTTAAGAAAGATGACAACCGAGATCTGGATCGTTTCCATGCTGTTTTTGGGGATCAGTTTACTGGTCTCAGCTATCCTGAAAAGTAAGTTTACCCGGTATGGCAGAATACCCCTTGCCAACGGAATGTCTGGTAAGGAAATAGCCGAAAGAATGTTGCGTGAAAATGGCATTTATGATGTCAAAGTGACCTCCGTAGAGGGTTTTCTTTCCGACCATTATAACCCGGTGAATAAGACAGTCAACCTGAGTCCCGATGTTTATAACGGAACAAATATTTCCGCCGCTGCGGTGGCCGCTCACGAATGTGGCCATGCTGTTCAGCATGCGGCTTCCTATGGTCCATTGATGTTCAGAAGTAAAATGGTGCCGGCCGTACAGGTAAGTTCCATGCTGGTCAACTGGATCCTGCTGGCCGGGGTCATTCTCCTGGCAACGACCAGGAACCCGGTAGTACTCCTGATCGGAATCGTTGTGATGAGTATAACTGTATTATTTACCCTGATCACCCTCCCGGTTGAATTTGATGCCAGCAAAAGAGCCCTCGCGTGGTTAAACAGAACAAACATTACCAACCAGGAGGAATACCCAAAAGCAAAGGATGCACTCAAGTGGGCTGCTACTACTTATGTGGTTGCTGCGTTGGCTGCTGTAGTCACCCTCATTCAATATATAATGATATACCTCGGAAGCAGGGACAGGAATTAGTTGTGAATGGTCAATTGTGAATAGTGAGTAAAGCTCCGCTAAAAGAAATTTTAACATAATAGTGAACTTTCATTCACTATTGACCATTCACCATTCACAGTTTTATCTCCTCGTCATGCTGGTCAAAAAATTTATACTCGGTAAGATGATGATTGCTGTCCTGACCCAGTCTTGTTTTTTGCCCAAACTTTCTTTTCCATTTCGCCATTTTTGTTTGCCAGGGCCAGCCCTTGGTCAGGTATGCATATAAGATGGGATGTACTACCAATTTCAGGTTGCCATTCTTATGCGTGATCAGGTAGCTTAAATTCTTTTCAATTTCATCTTCAAGGATAAGTGTAGATGTAATTTTACCGGTACCGCTGCAGCTCGGGCAGACTTCCATGGTATTGATATTCATCTCCGGCTTCATTCGCTGGCGTGTTATCTGCATGATCCCGAATTTGGAAATGGGCAATACTGCATGTTTGGCCCGGTCGGGGGCCATAAAAGATTCCATTTTTTCCATCAGCTTCCGTTTATTATCCGGAAGTTTCATGTCAATGAAATCAACTACAATAATTCCGCCCAGGTCCCTCAGCCGAAGCTGCCGGGCAATTTCTTCTGCAGCTTCGAGGTTTGTTTCCAGCGCATTCTGCTCCTGGTTATTACTTACACTTTTATACCCGCTGTTTACATCAATGACATGAAGCGCTTCTGTATGTTCAATGATCAGGTAGGCGCCGCTATCAAGGTTAACTGTTTTTCCAAAAGAGGATTTAACCTGTTTGGTTATTCCGAAAGAATCAAAAATGGGGGAGCCGTTCTGGTAAAAAGAAACGATATCCGCTTTTTCGGGTGCAATACGCTGAATATATGATTTCGTATCGCTGAAAATATTCCGGTCGTTGACAACTATTTTATTGAAGTCTTCATTCAGCAGGTCGCGCAGTATGCTGGTGGTTTTTGTTTGCTCACTCAGTACGCGGGTGGGGGCAATACCTCCTCTAAGATTTCGCTGAATGCTCTTCCACATGTCCACCAGTTCCGAAAGATCCTCGTGCAGTTCGGCCGTATTCTTGCCTTCGGCGGCGGTACGGACAATAACACCAAAGTTTTTTGATTTAATGGCTTCAACGATCTTCTGTAATCTTTTTCTTTCCTCTGAAGAGTGGATTTTCCTGGATACAGCCACGATATCATTGAATGGGGTAAGTACTACAAAGCGGCCGGGCAATGAAATTTCACAACTCAACCTGGGGCCTTTGGCTGCAATTGGTTCTTTAAGGATCTGAACCAGGATATTCGGTTTACCTCCCAGCACCTCGTTGATCTTCCCGGTTTTGATGATTTCCGGCTCAATCGTGAATTTGGAAAAATCAAGTCCCTGATCACTCTTATCATTCATGCACATATTGGTAAATTTCAGCAGGGACCTCGCATAAGGACTCAGGTCGGTATAGTGCAGAAAAGCATCCTTCTCAAACCCGACATCCACAAAAGCAGCATTGAGGCCGGGGATCAGCTTCTTCACTTTACCCAGGTACAGATCGCCTACGGCAAAACGTGCATCGCTTTTTTCGCTATGCAGTTCAACCAGCTTCTTGTCTTCCAGCAGGGCTATTTCAACACCCTGGGGGGCTGAGTTAATAATAAGTTCTTTGTTCATTACAGCTTAACATAAATGAATCACCTTGATGCTGTAAACACCAGTTGTTGAAAATCCGTAAGAAATGCCGGAATTGCGCCTGAAGGATATTTTGCTGCTGACGGGTGGGTTTCCACGGGGGGCAAACTAGTACGGCAAACAACCGGTTGACCGGAAAAAAGTCGGTAGTCTTTAGTCGTGAGTCAGGAGTCGGCTAACAACTAAAGACTCACGACCAGAGACTATTTATTCCTTTTCTTATGACGGTTCTTTCTCAGTCTTTTTTTACGCTTATGCGTCGCAATTTTATGACGCTTCCTTTTTTTACCACAAGGCATACTCAAATAATTTTTTAATCTTGTTTATAATAAGTTTTTAATTCCTTTTAATTATCCTGTCAAAAAAACCTTGTTTTATTTCGACAGATCATTAATTCTTTTCTCAATCTCTTTCCTTGCTTCCGCTTGTTTTACCAGCGGAAGGCTTTTTCGATACCAGGTCACCGCATTGGACTTATCCCCTGTACGGTCATAAATATCAGCCAGCAATACGATGGCTTCAACATTGGCCGGTTCCAGGCGATTGACCAATAGTAAACGGTTGATCGCTTTATCGTATTGCCCGGATAGCAGCGATCCCTGGATCAGCATCATTTGGGCATAGATGTCAGTACTGTCTTTTTCAACAACTTCCCTGATCTTCATGATCCCTTCCATGGGTGTGGCTGAAATGTTTCCAAACAGGTAGCAGGCTCCCAGTCCAACTTTTGCTGAATCATCATCCGGGTTTATCTTCAAAGACCTTTCAAATAAATCTTTGGCCTGAAGAGCCTTCCATTGTCTTCGTTGCACAACCTCGTCATTTTGCAGGTTGTTCAAAAACAAACGGGCAGCAAAGGTGAGGCTTTTTAATGAATTTTCCAATCTGGCCGCCTCTGCCTCGTACCAGGCATAAGGTTCGAAAATATGAGCCGAATCAGACCAAAAACGGGATAATTGATGATAAATATGCATTTTTTGGTCTGTTTCAGTTCCATCTTTTAAACTTTTCTCCAGTTGGCTGATCGCCGCCAACTGCCCGGCAGTCAGTTGTTTTTTTGCCATAGATAGCAAAGTATCGATCGTTAAAGCGGTGGCGTCCTGTATTTGTCTGTCATTCGAACCGGGGGCTTCCTTTTTTTCGGCATTTTTCTTCTTTGGTACCGTACGTAAACCAAAATAAATGCCGGCCGTTAGTATCAATCCAAGTACAATGGTAATAAGTTGAGGCTTCTTCACTTTGTATATTTAAGAGGGCAAAGTTACTGGCAAAACGGGTCGTTTGCTGATCTGGTTAAAAAGCTGTTGCCCCTGCAAAATTCCGGTGCGGGAGTTTGCTGTTTTACCAGGATGTCTTTACTTTCAACCTTTCTTTAACTGACTATTTAAACCCGTTTATTTATGCCATCCATTTTTCCCCGGCTCTTTATTTGCGCAGTTGTTTGTATCATATTTTCCTGCGGCGGAAAAAACAAGAAAGATCAGCCCGGTCCGGCAAACCAGCCCGATTCTGTTTCTAACAATCAACCTGTCAATAACCAGGTTCCGGGCAATACAGCAGACAGTACACTGGCTCCCGTAAAACAAGTTTTTGAAAAAGAACTTTCTCATTGGGTGAAATCTTTCAGCGGGTTTCATGTTGATTCTTTCAAACTGACACAAAACACCGGGTTTGAACAAACTGATTACAATGAAACCGGTGATATAAAAGATTTTTATGCATTATACAGGCCTTCGCTGAATTTTTCTCCTGACAGCAGCTGGTTCATTGACCTGTACAGCGCCGGTGTAATGCTGGAGAAAAAGGGGAAGAAAATTATTGCCAGTGCCGATGTTGACCAGGCCGTAACACTCTGCGATCTGAGATCAAAAGAATGGAAACGCATAGTTTCTTTTGGTCCCTCGGCAGGTATAGAAGAAGCAGTATGGATAACGCCATCCGCTTTTGTACTTGCAGGCACCATGCAAAATGATAATGGCGTTGCACAGCCCATAATCCTTCTTGGAGATGTTAACAGCAAATCTTTTCGCTGGTTTGAGGCAAATGCAAAAAGACCGGAATCTTCAAACTATGAAGCCAGCGGGTTGGGGAAATTGAAAATTGATGAATGGGAATAATGACTCTTATTCAACATCATCACCGGGGCCGGTATCCGGTTTAACTTCTTTCAATTTTTTTACTTCTGCCACAAACTCTTTGGCAGGCTTGAAAGCCGGTATATAATGCTCGGGGATATGAACGGCAATATTCTTTTTGATGTTGCGGCCGATTTTTGCAGCTCTTTTCTTCGTGATGAAACTACCGAAGCCGCGGATATAAATATTTTCACCGGCAGCAAGTGTGTCCTTGACTTCCTTGAACATGGTTTCAAGCGTAACAAGGACATCAACTTTGGGGATCCCTGTTTTTTCAGAAATCTGATTTACCAGGTCTGCTTTTCTCATAGTTGCAGGTTTTAGTAGGTGTATTCCAAAGAAATACACAGCCAATTTAAGATAAAATTATATGATATTCAACTAAATAGACATAATTTTTTTCAACGGGATATACACCTGCCAGGCGGAAAAGAAGGATATTTAGTGCTTAAAACCGGGCAAATAGCAGTCTTTTTTCATGAAATCAAATAGTCGGACAAGTACCAAAAACAGGTTTTCGCTTCTTTTATTGAAGTGGAACAGGGAAAAGAATAAACGTCAAATGCCCTGGAAAGGGGAAAATGACCCTTACCGGATATGGCTCAGTGAGATCATCCTGCAGCAAACAAGGGTGGAGCAGGGACTTGCGTATTATAATAATTTCATCAAAAAATTCCCGGATATACATCAACTGGCAAAGGCAAGAGATGAAAAGATCTTTAAAATGTGGGAGGGGCTGGGTTATTATACAAGGTGCAGGAACCTTATTGCCACTGCCCGGTATATTTCAAAAGAGCAAAATGGAAAATTTCCTGACACGTATGAAGAGATCAGGGCACTGAAAGGTGTGGGGCCCTACACGGCTGCCGCTATTTCATCCTTTGCTTTCAACCTTCCTTATGCGGTGCTGGATGGAAATGTGTTCAGGGTATTGTCAAGGGTATTCGGGATCAGAAAACCCATTGATTCAACCGGGGGGAAAAAATATTTTACGGCGTTAGCAGAAGAATTGCTGGATAAAAGAAACCCGGGGATCTATAACCAGGCTATTATGGATTTCGGGGCCATGGTTTGTAAATCTGCAGTACCGCTATGCTCAGTTTGTCCATATAAAAAAACCTGTTTCGCTTTTCTGAATAAGAAAGTGAATGAATTGCCGGTTAAGAAAAGGAAAATAAATATCAGGAAAAGGTGGTTCTATTATTTAGTGCCGGAATTTGAAAATAAAATTGCGATACGGAGACGGACGGGAAAAGATATCTGGCAGGATTTGTATGAGTTTCCTTTGATAGAAATGACTGCTGCCAGCGATATAAAATCTGTTTTGAAGCAAGCTGAAAAAAGAAAGTGGGTATTAAAATACGGGTATGAAATATTATCTGTCTCTCCGTTATACAAACAACAACTTTCACACCAATTGATTTCCGGCCGGTTTATCCGGGTTGGTTTAAAAAAAAGACCTGAACTTAAGGATGAATGGTTGTGGGTATCAAAAAACAGGTTAGGGAGATATGCTTTCCCCCAATTCATCAATCAATACCCGGGGTAAAAGCCCGGCAGCCGGGTTAATGCTGAGTTAAACATTATGTATTAAGTTTTTTGGGTATTTACCCTGTAAAAATTCTAACTTTAAGTAGCATTCAATGCCCTTAGACGATTTCTTAACCTAAAGAATAAATGTATGAGAGGCGTAAACAGAGTAATGCTGATCGGCAACCTGGGCAAGGACCCGGATGTGCAGCACCTGGAAGGAAATATTGCCGTAGCCAAATTTCCATTAGCCACCACGGAAACTTTTAAAGACCGTTCCGGAAAATTAGTATCACAAACAGAATGGCATACCGTGGTTCTCTGGCGGGGTCTTGCGGAACTTGCCCAAAAATACCTGCATAAAAGCAGCCTCGTGTATATAGAGGGGCGTCTTCGAACACGCAGCTGGGATGATAAAGACGGGAACCGGAAATTTGCCACTGAAATTGTTGGAGACAACCTGATCATGCTTGATAAACGGGCGGATCATGTGACGTCTTCAGATGATAGCAGCCATACTGAAGGAAGCGGAGGACCTGATCTTCCAGCCGGTGACCCGTCTGAAAATCTACCTTTTTAATGGAAAATTAATAATACAATAACTTTGTTCTGTTTACAGGGCGGGCCTTTTGACCTGCCTTTTTTGATAAACAAAAACCCTTGCTTTGGATAGTCACCCAGTATTTGGTTTCATAACGGATCATCTTACTTTTATTTTTCTGGATGTCAACCTGCAGGATACTACGTTCCTGGTCATTGCTTTGATTGTATTGCTGATACTCACATTTATCATCTCGGGTGCAGAAGTGGCTTTGTTTTCTTTAAATAACAAAGATATAAATATGCTGAAGACCAAACAGCATGTAGCTGCGAAAAGGATCGTTAAACTGCTCGAAGAACCCAAAGAAGTTTTTGCTTCCTTATTAATAGCCGGAACTTTTTTGAATATCAGCATAATTGTTCTTTTTAATTTCCTGGTCAACCGGTTTTTTTCATTTGAAAAAATGGGAATGGTTCCGGAAATACTTTTAAAAGTTATAGTGATAGCATTTGTCCTGGTTTTTTTCGGAAAAATATTACCCAAGGTATGGGCCACACAAAACAACCTGCGGTTTGCCTATGGATGTTCTTTTATTATTGAATCATTGCACCTGCTGCTTCGCCGGATCAGCAAATGGATCGTTTCGCTGGCTGATGGAATTGGCAAAAGAGCCGGTACGGGTATAACCGGGGCTATGAATATGCAGGAACTGGATGAGGCCATTGATACCAAGCCGGATGAAGAGGTTTCACCGGAAGAAAAAAATATCATGAAGGGTATTGTGAAGTTTGGCAATATAACTGTCAGGCAGATCATGCGGAGCCGGCTGGATGTATGCGGTATCGATCACAGGTCTTCTTTTGCTGAACTGATAAAAAAAGCAGAAGAATTACATTACTCGAGATTACCCGTTTATAAAGGAAGCCTGGATGAAATGGTAGGCATTATCAATACGAAAGATCTGATTCCCTACCTGGGGGAAAAGGAAGATTACGACTGGCATCACCTGATGCGGCAACCCTATTTTGTGCCGGAGTTAAAACTGATCGGGGACCTGCTGAAAGATTTTCAGCAAAAAAGAATTCATTTTGCAGTGGTGGTAGATGAATTCGGAGGCACCAGCGGCATCGTAACGATGGAAGATGTACTGGAAGAGATCATCGGGGAAATCCGGGATGAGTTTGATGAGGAAGAAAGCGGCAACCACAAACTGGATGAATATAATTATATATTCGAAGGCAAAACGATGATCCATGATATGTGCAGGGTCATGCGGCTGCCGATGGATACCTTTGACAGGGTAAAAGGCGACAGCGAATCACTGGGCGGATTGGTATTGGAAGTGGCGGGTGAATTTCCTTCTTTGAATGGCATTGTTTCGTGTGGTGATTTTGAATTTACCGTTTTACAGGCAGACAATAACAGGATACAGATGGTCAAAGTGACGATCAAACCCCTGATAAACAGCTGAAATACGATGAACAATTTTTTTAAATTGATTTGGTTGCTGGTTGCTGGTTACTGGTTGCTGGTTTCCTGCAATAGCGATTATACGGCAGGAAAGAAAAAAGGTTATTTTAAAATTGATTTCCCGGAAAAAAAATACCAGTCATTTAATGAGACAGGATATCCTTATACGTTTGAATACCCGGTTTATGCCCGGGTAATCAAGGACAGTTCATTTTTTGAGGATAAAGCGGGCGACTGGTGGATCAATATTGATGTACCACAGTTTGCCGGCCGGATCTATATCAGTTATAAAGAGATCGGGATGCAAAATAATTTTGATTCACTGCGGAACGACGCGTATAAAATGGCTACCCGTCAGCATATCAATATTTCAACAGGTATTACCGACAGTTTGATACATACTCCCAACGGCGTGGGCGGACTTTATTATTCGCTGGAGGGAAATACTGCTACGGCCAACCAGTTTTTCCTGACAGATACCACTAAACATTTTTTAAGAGGCGCTTTGTATTTCGATGCAACACCCAATGCCGATTCACTGGGTATCGTTAATGATTTTTTGAAAAAGGATTTGCTGCACCTGATCAATACGCTCAGGTGGAGCGATAGGATTTCTTCGGATAAATAAAAACCCCCGACCGTCAGCGCCGGGGGCAGAGCAGATTACTGTATGCATTCTTACTGCTCTTTATTTTCTGTTTTAGAGGGTTCTGTTTTTGTTTTCGGCTCTTCCAGTTTTATTTCTTTTTCAATATATTTTTCATCGAGCGCACCGCGGCTGAAGAGTTTGGTGCTGAATGTTCTCTTCTTTTTCCTGACCTTAACAACAGGCTTTCCGGTTTTGGCATTATTGCTTTCATTTGCTTTCACATCTGCTGTTTTCTTATCGTCAGCCGGGATCTCAATCTTCTCGGTACTGACGAGTGCATGTTTTTTTTCCACGACAGGTTGTGTAAGCTCCTTTTCAGCATACATGTCCTTAAATTCTTTTTTGTTCCGGGTTTTGGTATAGTCCGCAAAACCATAAATGCTGGCACCGATCATTAACGTGGCGCCGACGTACAGGATTGATTTCATATTTTTTAAATTTTAAAGGTTTAAAAGTTTAATAGGTTTAAGAAGTGCCGGAGGTTGAGGTAAACATTTTTTAAACCTCTTAAACTTCTTAAACTTATATCGCGAACGATTTTAAATAATTCTTACTCTGCCTGTAAATGATCCATTCTGCAAAAAGCATGTTGCCGATCACGCTGATCCAGAGCGACAGTTCATAATTTTCCAGGTGTCCCCATCCGAGCAGGTAAAAAACGATATGGTAAACCCGGAAGGTAACGGCGGTCATCGCCATGGAATAACTGCGCATCATCCATACTTTGTGCGCAATGATGTTTCTTTTATGGATCGTGGTCAGTCCATACAATGTTGTAATAAACCACCAGCCTCCCATGAACATGAACAAAGCTCTTTCCCAGAAACTACCTGTGGCAAAGAAGGACATGAAAAGTCCGGTGGGCGCCC
>CAZQGZ010000131.1:0-9842 GCA_964592935.1 uncultured Chitinophaga sp.
TATCATTTCATTGCCACCTGCGAAGCCACTTTCTTATTTCTCATTTCTTATTTCTGATTTTTTATTCTTTATTTCCCAACCTCACCTCCCCATACATCCCGATCTTCAAATAACCGTCATTCTTCACTTTCACTTTAACTGCATAAACAAGATTCGCCCTTTCTTCCTTTGTCTGGATCGTTTTTGGAGTGAACTCGGCTTTATCGGAGATCCAGGTGATCGTACCGCTGTATTCTTTATATTTTTTGGCGCCGTCATCGGTCATCACCTTCACCATCTGTCCCAGTTTTATTTTCGGAAGTTGTCCGCCGGTAACATAGGCACGCAGGTACAATTCAGAAAGATCGGCGATCTTATACAATGGTTTTCCGGCGGAAGTATTTTCACCCGCTTCCGCATACTTGGTGATCACCGTTCCGTTCACCGGATTCAGGATGCCTGTCTTTTTCAGCATGTCATCCAGTTGAGCGATCTTTTTTTGCAATGGCTTCGTGTGGCTTAATACACCCCGGTTCTGCGTGGCAATATTATTTTGAAGCACGTTGATCTGTTGCCTGGTAACATTAACCTGTTTGCCGACAACATCAATCTGTGCATTAATATCATCCAGTTGTTTCCCGGTAGCCGCATCCTGTTTCAGCAAGTTTTCAATTCTTGCCTTTTCATGAAACAGGTTGTCCAGTTGCGATTGCTGAACGGTGATCTGCTTTTCGAGCAGGTTTACCTGCGGCGTTGCATCGGCGGTTTGCTGTCCTAAAGATTCAATGGTTGCTTCTGCTTCCTCCTTTTGCAGACTTAATTGGGCGGGATCAATCAAGCCCACCACACTGTCTTTGGCTAAAACAGAACCTTCTTCCACATTCAATGAAAGGATCTTTCCGTTTGACATGGTGGATACCACTACTTCATCGGCTTCAAAAGTGCCGGAGGCATCATACCCGTTTCCTTTGTTGTTACAGGACAGGGCTGCAAATGATGCAACGAGGATTGACTGTTTAATTATTCGTTTCATAATGATTCTTTATTACACCCCTTCAGGGCTATTAAAACATTTCGTTCATTTACTCCCCGGGTTACACCCGGGGCTATTGATATACCGCCCCTTCAGGGCTTTTCCAAAACAAGTCACTCTTTTATCATTTCATTGCCACCTACGAAACCACTTTCTTATTTCTTACCTGCCTGCCGGCAGGCAGGTTTCTCATTTCTTATTTCTTATTTCTCATTCCCTTCAGGCTCTCATTAGCGCTTCATAATTTTGTTCTATACTATTTCGCCCCTTCAGGGGCCGGGGGTTTGTTTTCCTGAAATCGTTTGATAGTTTATCTGAGCCTGGAGCAACTGTATCTGATGCGTGATCAATCCCTGTCTCGCCTGGTCCTCCGCATTCACTTCACGCAGGTAATCATTGGCAGTGATCACTCCATTTTCCAGTTGTACTTTGGCGGCATCCTTTACTTTTATTCTCAGATCAATAATCGCATTATCGGTGGCGATCAGTTTTTCAAACTTATCGATCTCCGCCTGCTGTTGTTTTAATTGAGTGCTGGTATTCAGTAAAAAGACATCGTGCTGGATACCGACGGTCTTTTGACTGAGTTCAATAATTTTCTTTTCTCTTTTTTGAGTATACAAACCACCAAAGGTCCAGTTGAACCGGAGACCAGCCGTATAAAAAAAATCAAATTTATTATTCAGGAAATCCAGGCCGGGCTTACCATAACCGCCCTGGACAAAAAGACCGGCTTTGGGAAGATTCTTTGCGTGGATCAGCCGGGACTGGCTGCCCAGTAATTTATCCTGTGAAGAAAACAGTTTCAGTTCGGGCCGCTGTACTTCATGGCTTATGGTAACCGGTACTGCAGGTTTTTCCAGTTGAACATTTCCCGATAGCGGTTGATTGATGAAAAGGCTGAGCACATCAATCAATCCTTTACGGGTTGAGTTTAATTCAATGGACCGCTGATCCGCCTTCAATAACTCTGCCTTAAGCACATTGAGGTTTGACCGGAATGCCACCCCGTTATTCACCTGGGCCTCCACTCTTTTAATTCCGTTATTCAGATCGGCTTTGATCAACCCGACCTGTTTTACCTGTTCATCAAGAAATAAAACACCCAGGAAGAGCTGGTTGATCCGGTCTTTTATTTTGTATAATTCCACTTCAATTTTTTGCTGCTCCACCTCCTCATTCAGGCGCTGAATTGATTTCTGTTCTTTGATCATCCCCCCGTCATAAATAAGCTGGCTGATATCTGCAATTATTTTGTACTGGTCCCTGGTGGGCCCGTTGAACGTGAAGCCCGGAACGGGAACATTAAATTCAGTCACCTGCGACTGATACGTGGCCTGGCCGCTCAATGAAAACTGGGGTAAAAATCCCTTACTGAGGTTTTCGATCGTATAAGCGGATGTTTGCCTGACCAGTTCCCGCTGCCTTATCACCGGGTAATTCTGCTGTGCCAGTTCATATGCTTTTGATAAACCAAGCGACTCCTGTGCCGGGGAATGAATTATAAATACTAAATAATTAATAATAATTAACAATACTCTTTTCATCGTTCATAATTATTTTTTGATTGAATCAATAATAAACTTCGGCACCTCCTTCCTCCTTTCTTCCATGATGGAACGGAATTGTCCGTCACTGATCCGCAGGTTACGGGTCAGCATGGGTTTGGCCACAAAGGGGAAAATGGTCATGGATAATAAATTCATCAGCAAATGAACCGGGCTGATCCTTTTGATCGTTCCTTTCTTTATTTCATATTGAATTTGCGCCAGGAATTTTCCGGGCTTCGGAAGGTTTTCTTTTCCCCAGATCTTATACATGAACTGGTCCGGGTCCCGGTTGATCTCATTCATCACAAACCAGGGCAGGTAAGGATTCTTTTGCATCTCATCGATATACTCGTTTACGAAATTTTCAATTTTTTCGAAAAGGGATACATCCGAATTGAATATGTTATTGATCTTGGGAAAAAACTTTTGCGCCTCCTCCAGGAAGACCACTTCGAACAATTTATCCTTATCCCTGAAATAATAATGCAGTAAGGCTTTATTGATACCCGCTTTATCGGCAATATCCTGCATCCGGGCGCCGGCCATGCCTTTTGTGGTAAACACTTTCCTGGCGGCAGCCAGTATCCGTTCTTCCGCACCTTTATCTTTCTTGTTTTTAACCATATAGTTTAACCAAATGGTTAACAAAAGTAAACAAACGGTCCAATGCAGCAAATATTTTTTTTGAACGGGAAATTATTTCAGCAATTGAAGCTGCCCGAGATGATAGGCCATGTGGTGCGTCCGGTTGATGATGATATTTAATTTATTCCTGTGCGGCTCCTTGAGAAAATCGGCGGGCGAAACCGACATATGCCGTTCAAACCATCCGGCCGTTGTGGTTGAACGGATATGGTCGTTCAGTCTTTCGTTCACGACCCTGAGCTTTTCCTTGAGTTCGGCAACCGATGGCAGGTCCAGCCCAGATTTATCCGGATGGAAGATAAACAACGGCTCCAACGCAGGAAATAACGGGTCCTGGTAACCCAGTATGGAAAACATGGCATCGCTTACGGCGATCAAATGGCCCAGTAAATAGATACCGCGGTTTTTGCCGGGCGCGATTTCCCTCTGCCATTGTTCGGCAGGAAGTTCATGCAATAACCTGTTAAGCTGGTTATTCTGCGTATTCCAGGCATTGAGGGCCATTTTTACGAACAGTTCCTTCTCCGGGGATGTTAATGACATGGTATCCATAATTACAAGTAAATTATTATTGCAATAATGCGATGAATTCCTGTTAACCGATAAAAATATAAAAGAACAATTTGTTTATTCAATAACCCCTGCCCCTCCGGGAACTGAAATAAGTTTTCGCGCGCATCATTTATCTGCCGGCCTCCCTCCCATGATGTGCAGACCCGTCATCACCCAGGGGCCCCCACTCGCAGCAAGCCACTCCCTTCTCACTCAGCCCATGACATCACGTAATCCCGGTTTTCGATCTCCAAAGCCTGTTTGGTCAGCATCAGCGGCCGGAACGTATCCACCATCACGGCCAGTTCCCTGGTTTCTTTGGCGCCGATACTTTTTTCAACCGCACCCGGGTGCGGACCATGAGGAATTCCTGCCGGGTGCAGGGTGATCATACCTTTGGTTACATGCTTCCGGCTCATAAATTCTCCCTCTACATAATATAAAACCTCATCACTGTCGATATTGCTGTGATTATACGGAGCAGGAATTGCGTTCGGATGATAATCATACAAACGTGGAACGAATGAACAAACAACAAACGTATTCGTCTCGAATGTCTGGTGGATCGGTGGCGGCATATGCACCCTCCCCGTGATGGGTTCGAAATCATGGATAGAAAAGATATAGGGATAACAGCAACCATCCCACCCGATCACATCGAAAGGATGAGTGCCATAATGCAAGCCATAGAGCATTCCTTTTTTCTTTGCTTTGATCAAATAATCGCCTTTCTCATCAAAGGTCTTCAGATCCTGCGGAGGCCGGATATCCCTTTCACAGAAAGGGGAATGCTCCATCAGTTGCCCGTATTTGCTCATATAGCGTTTGGGAAAACGAAGGGGTGTGAATGATTCGACAATAAACAACCGGTTCTTTTCATCATGAAAAGAGATCTGATAAATAGTTCCTCTCGGCAATACAATATAATCGCCGTAACTGAACGGAAGCTCACCATACTGCGTATGCACCGTGCCGCTGCCTTCATGCACAAAGATCATTTCATCGGCATCGGTATTCTTGTAATAATAATCCTTCATGCTTTGTTGCGGCGCTGCCAGTACAATATGACAATCGCCATTCACCAGCACCGGAACACGGCTCTCCAGGAAATCATTGGCCGGTTTGATATGAAATCCTTCGAGGCTGCGGTGTTTCAGCATTTTTTCCTCCGCGATCTGCGGACTCACATCGATCTGTGGCTCCGTTTTGATGATCTGCGTGGGCGGATGACAATGATAAAGCAATGCATAATCATCGCTGAAACCTTCCGTGGAGAATAATTGTTCGCTGTATAAAGAACCGTCGGGTTTGCGGTATTGTACATGGCGTTTGTGGGGAATGGATCCGAGTTTATAATAATGTGGCATAATGCTAATTTGAAGAGGTGAAAATGTGGAAATGTGAAAATAGTCAAATTACTAATGGCTTTTCTTCCCTGAAAGCTCCAATGTGGCAAGCAAGAAAATATATTTCCATTTTCTTTTGTCAATGTAATAGGTGAAGTTGCGGTGAAAAGGCATAATTAAATCGGTGTTTAAAATTAGGAATATTCCTTCTAACGCCGAATTTTGCTTTTTATAGATATTCACCGAAGAGAACATGAGTAAAAAGAGTTTACGCAGAAGGTCTCTGCGTTTTCTTAGCATTCTCTGGTTCTCTGCGGTTAAAAAAGATAAATGACACGTATTGGTCTAATATCAGACACCCATGGTTACCTCGACGAAGCGGTTTTCAAACATTTTGAATCCTGCGATGAAGTGTGGCATGCAGGGGATTTTGGCGAAAATGTGGCTAAGATAATAAAAGAGAAAAAGAGATTAAGAGGAGTCTCCGGCAATATTGATGATGCGGCCATTCGTAATGAATTTCCGGAGCAATTAGTTTTTATTTGTGAAGATGTAAAAGTGATGATCCGGCATATCGGTGGTTCGCCCCCGCGATACAATCCTGAAACAAAAAAAGAGTTAACTATTCATAAACCCCAACTGCTGATCTGCGGACATTCGCATATTTTAAAAGTGATGTATGATGAGAAAATAAATTGCCTTTATATGAACCCGGGCGCTGCCGGCAAACAGGGCTGGCATAAAGCAAGAACGATCATCCGGTTTGTGATTGATGGAAAGGAGATGAAGGATTGTGAAGTAATTGAGTTGGGGAAAAGATAATACCGCGGGTTCCGTTACTGTGGCAGGTTGAATTTTTGCCACAAAGACCCGAAAACACGAATGGACACGAAGTATTCTTTGTGTATACTCAGTGCCCTGGTGTCTTCGCGGCATATTTATCAAAATGCTGAAACAGGCAGCGATAAATAATGTATCTTTTCCAAAATATCTTTCAACATGCCAGGATATTCAACCCGACGTCAATGGTTACAGCAAAGCACGCTGGCCGCTTTAGGACTGGGCTTCTCTTTCCGATCGATGGGAAATGAAGAGGGTCTGACAAAACAATTCATGCCGGGCAACCGTTTTTTGAACCTGGGTGCCAATGAAAACCCCTATGGCATTTCACCAAAGGCCAGGCAGGCCATCCTGGATATGATCGGCGAATCAAACCGGTACCAGTTCAATGTACCATCACTTGAGCCTTTTAAAAAAACACTGGCCGATTATTATCATGTTACTGAAGACCAGCTATTGATCACACCCGGATCCGGCGACGGGCTGAATTTACTGGCCCGGCATTTTTCCTCAGGGAATATAGTAACTGCTGACATTACCTTCGGCATTTTGCCTTCGACCGCTAAAAAGATCGGAACAAAAGTGATTGAAGTGCCGCTCACTCCATTCAAAGTACACGACCTTTCTTCCATGCTTTCTGCAGTCACGGGGGACACGCAATTAATATATATCTGCAACCCGGCCAACCCTACAGGCACGATCCTGAAATCAAATGAATTAAAAACCTTTTGCACAGAAGCTGCTAAAAAAGCCGTGGTGCTGATCGATGAAGCTTACCTGGATTTCCCGGATGCCCCGGATAATGAATCCATGACCGGTTTGATTGAAAAGAACCCGAACGTACTGGTGATAAAAACTTTTTCAAAAATTCATGCCATGGCCGGTCTGAGGATTGGCTTTATGATCGGTCATCCCACCCTGATCAGCAAACTGCAACCCAATTATTTTCAAAATTCACAAATAGGCGTAAGTAACCTGAGCATGGCGGCCGCCATGGCCAGTCTCACGGACGAAGAACACCGGGCAGCCAGCAAACGAAAAAATGAAGCTGCCCGGGCATACACGGAAGGAGAAATGAAGAAACTCGGCATTGACTTTATTCCATCCTATACCAATTTCATTTTCTACCCCGTCAAAAACTATCCCGGTGATTATGCCCGTGATATGTTCGACAAACATAATATCATTCTCCGGTCCAATAAGTATGCCGACGGGAAATGGGCAAGGGTGAGTATCGGGACCATGGACGAAATGCAGCAATTTGCTTCGGCCCTTCAAAAAATCAACCGATAGCTGCCATCAGCTGCTTTATTTTCTGCTGATGTTTTTCACTCACCGGCCAAACGGGTAATCGAAATGTGTTTTTACAAAGTCCCATTTCACTCAAATAAGCTTTTACACCGCTGGGGCTTCCTTCTGCAAACATGGAAGCGATGATATCGATGTATTTATAATGGAGCGGTATGGCCATATCAAAATTTCCACGCAGGCAAAGCCGGACCATGTTTGAAAATTCCAGCGGGTAAGCATTTGCCACAACAGATATCACACCTTCCGCGCCCTGGGCGATCATTTGCAGCGTGATGGGGTCATCACCGCTGATGACCATGAAATCACCGGGTTTATTTTTAATGAGCTGGTTGATCAGGTCAAAATTCCCGCTGGCCTCCTTGGTGGCAAAAATATTTTTCAGTTCATGTGCGATCCGCAGTTGTGTTTCCGCCGTTACACTTTGCCCCGTACGGCCCGGCACATTATACATGATGATAGGCAAGGGTGTGGCTTCATTCAATGCCTTGTAATGCTGAAAAATTCCTTCCTGGTTTGGCTTGTTGTAATAGGGAGATACAGAAAGAATGGCATCGTAGCCTGGTAATTCAAATTTTTTAAACCCCTCAATCACTTCACGGGTATCATTGCCGCCGATACCGGCCACCAATGGTTTTCTTCCACCAACTTCTTTCGCCACAAAAGAAAACACTTCCTGTTTTTCTTTTCCATGCACCGTTGCGCTTTCACCGGTGGTGCCAAGAACAACAAGGTATTCCACCTGTCCTTTTATCCAGTACTGGATCAGGTTACTGAAACTATTCCAATCGATCGATCCATCTTCATTAAATGGCGTGACGATCGCAATTCCGGTACCCCAAAATTTATCTCTGAGTGACATTTGATACAAATGATTATTTATTATTGATTATTTATTATTGCCGTATAGTGAACAATAATCTTAAAGGACACAGACTAATGACTAACGACTCTCCCTAAACTTCCTCCCAAAACCCCATCTTCCCGAATTTTTCGATCCTTGTGCTCACCCGTTGCTCCGGGGTAAATTGTTTTAAATCCTGCAACACAGGTATCAGGTAATTTTTCAGGATCTGAGCCGACTCATTATGATCCCAGTGTGCACCGCCGATGGGTTCCGGTATAATGCCATCGATCAGGCCAAAGCCAAGCATCTTGTCCGCAGTAAGATTCAATTGTTCAGCTGCAATTTCTTTTTTATCCCAGCTTCGCCAGAGGATGGATGAACAACTTTCGGGAGAGATCACCGAATACCAGGTGTTCTCCATCATAAAAACTTTATCGCCTACACCAATACCCAGGGCGCCGCCGCTGGCCCCTTCACCAATGATAACAACGATCACCGGAACTTTCAGGCGTATCATTTCATAGATATTTCTCGCAATAGCTTCTCCCTGTCCTCTTTCTTCCGCTTCCAGTCCGGGATAGGCCCCGGGTGTATCAATTAAAGTGATGACAGGCTTGTTGAATTTCTCTGCGAGTTTCATTAACCGCAAGGCCTTCCTGTAACCTTCGGGATTGGCCATGCCGAAGTTCCGCATCTGCCTTGTCTTGGTATTGATCCCTTTTTGCTGCCCAATGATCATCACGGTCTCGCCATTCAGGCTGGCAAATCCTCCCACCATGGCTTTATCGTCCCGTACATACCGGTCCCCGAATAATTCCACGAAATTTTCCGTCATCTTATCGATATACTTCATCGTATACGGCCGGTCGGGGTGACGGCTCAGTTGCACCCGTTGCCAGTCGCTGAGGTGCCGGGTGATCTCTTTTCGTTTTTCAAGAATTCCCTGTTCCAGTTTTTGAATCGTATCGCTGAGGTCCAGTTTGGTTTTTTCCTGGCGATGCTTCATGCTCGCTATTTCATCAATGAGATCTTTGATGGGCTTTTCAAAATCGAGGAACTGTCTGTTGACATCAGAGGGCATAGGCAGTAAATGAGTCGCTAAATTAAGGATTAAATAATAATGAGTGTTTTTGGGGGGATGTTGACATTCAGGCATAAAAAAACTCGCAAGAATATATTTTGCGAGTCTTTGCAGCGGACCGGACGGGACTCGAACCCGTCCCGACTTTCAGTTGGGATGGCAGGCCAGCATTCTAACCACCATGGCTCTTTAAAATATCCCCCAATTTATTTTTTATACTATTTATTAACTTCAGGATTTGTTCATGGCTATATTTCTTTAATGCCTTTTCCCTTTTCAAAGCAGACCTTTTATCTGGTAATTCCTCAGCATATACCAGTTCCCAGGGCATTTTTGAAGACGTATAAGTTGCTTCACCATTATTATGCTGCTGCAATCTCATTACAGGATTTTCTGTATAGCCCTTGTAATAGCTCCGGTCAGCATCGCTTTGTATGATGTAAACAAAATGAGCCATAAAAGAAAATGGCCTTCCTTTTTGAAGACCATCAGAGAAAAAAATAAAAACCGAACCTGTCCACAACTTTGTTGGGGAGGATACGGCTTTATCTGCGGACCGGACGGGACTCGAACCCGTCCCCAACTTCGTTGGGGATGACAGGGCTAATTTTGCGGACCGGACGGGACTCGAACCCGCGACCTCCGCCGTGACAGGGCGGCA
>CAZQGZ010000132.1:0-9740 GCA_964592935.1 uncultured Chitinophaga sp.
GGTTGATTGATGATATGTGGGAAACCATGTATGCCAGCAACGGGGTGGGGTTGGCGGCGCCCCAGGTGAATAAAGATATCCGGCTTTTTATCATGGACAGCGAACAGATCTTCCGGAACATGGAAGACGAGGATGAGAAAAAAGAATATGGCGATGCGCCGGGGCTCAAACAGGTTTTTATCAATGCTCAACTGGGAGCACTGGAGGGGGATGAATGGCCATATAATGAAGGATGCCTCAGTATCCCGAAGATCCGGGAAGATATTTACCGGCCGGAAACGGTAACCCTTCATTTCCTCGATGAGCATTTTACACCCATGACAAAAAATTTTACCGGTCTCACCGCCCGTATCATTCTTCACGAATATGATCATATTGAAGGAAAGCTTTTCATCGATCATATCTCCCCGCTGAAAAGAAAACTGATGAAAGGGAAACTCAATGATATTTCAAAAGGGAAGATCAATGTGGACTACAAAATGCTATTCCCGGGGTAGGATTTCATGTGGATAAATATTTCATTTCCGGGAAACAGATTTTTTCTGGAGGGCACGTATAAAAAAATTTCGTAATTATTTATTCATTTCTCTTCAAATGCAGTCCTGTAAAGGGTTTTGCGCTGCCGGGCATACCGGGCATCTTTGCCCGAAATTATGTTTTCCGGCACGATGCTTATGTTATTCAATTCCCGGGGAAAATTATAAGAAATAAAATTGGGGGATATGAATGTTCTGTTTAATTTGCGTACAGTTTCAACCTTGGTTAAGTTTCTTCGTTAGTCAGCAACCATTATCCTAATAAGAACCAATTATATCCTGGCCCCGAGTGATTTGATAACCATTAAAATTTACGCTTATGAGAAGAAGAATTACTCTCTCATGCTTAGCGGTATTCCTGGCCGTTTCTTTTGCACAGGCACAGGTTCCTTCCTTAAGTCCTATTAACGGTGTTGTCCCGGCCATCTTAAATGCAGCCGGTGGAACGTATGACAATCCTTCTTCCTATTACCGTTATGAATGGAGTTTCGGGGAACTGATGCTGATCCAGGCCTTCGCACCGCCCGACAGTTCTGTACTGGTTACCCAGGGTGTATTGCAACCCTGTACCGACCAGATTGGCTACTCGGCTTTTACTGTTCTATTCGATGAAGGGGATTATAAATTATTCCCCAATCCAACCAGCGGTAAGTTTGAACTCGACTTTTTTGTCCGCACCCCGGGCACGATGACCCTTCAGCTTATCGACAATGTCGGAAAGATCCTTTCGACCAAGAGCTATCATTATGATGGCTGTTGCCGGATCGAACTCTTTGACATTTCACATCTCCCGAACGGTTTATACTTTGTGGTGGCAGACCTGCGACCCGATATCTACCGCCCGGGCGATAACATCGAAGTGATCCGCCACAGCGGATTGAAGGTGGTCAAACTAAATAATAAATAAACCAGAAACCAAATACAAAAACTGAAAAGCAATGAAAAAGATTCTATCATTATGGGTTGTTATTTTAACAGCAACCATCAGCGCATACAGCCAGCTTTCGCCGGCTGCCGGTATAATTAATTACCAGGGCGTGGCACGCAACAGCGTGGGTAATGTTCTGGTGAACCAGGCCATTTCGCTCCGGCTTACCATACATAATAATACTGCCACGGGCCCGGTAATATACCAGGAAACAAGGGTGGTAACGACCAATCCGTTTGGATTGTTCAATGTTCAGGTTGGTAGCCCGGGCGCTACGAATATCACAGGGGCTATTCAGCCACTTACAGGTGGTTTGGTAACTCCTTCACCCTGGGCAACAGGTCTTAAATTTATACAGGTGGAGATAGATCCCAATGCAGGGTCGTCATTTATTAATATAGGTACCGCACAGATTGCTTCTGTACCTTATTCACTTTATTCTTCTCTTACCAATGATATCGTTTTGCCGTATAACAAGACACAGGCCGATGCCGGCACTTTGTTCCGGATAAACAACAGCGGTTCCGGGATCAGTGGCGCTATCATGGGTACAACCCAATCCAATGCAGCCAATGCATGGGGAGTGCAAGGACAGGTTGATAATACATCAGCCGGCGGATTTTCATCCGGCGTTTTGGGAACGAACTTAAGCACAACCGGTTTGGGAATCGGTGTTACCGGATCTCAGAATGGAAGTGGTTGGGGCGTGTATGGTACGACGCCGAGTGGTATTGGTGTTAATGGCGCTTCGACATCAGGTATAGGTGTGAACGGTTCATCATCATCAGGTACAGGTGTTTTTGGTACGAGCAATACAGGAGTTTCAGGTATATTCACAAATACAAATGCAGCAAATAATTCAGACGCCCTCCAGGCCTCTACGAATGGTACGGCCAGCAGTTGGGCCTTGAGAGCAACGAGTACAGGATTACAGGGTGCAGGTATTTTCACCTATAATAATGCGGCCGGAGCAGCCAATGCAGTAAGAGTAACGAACAATGGTAGTGGAATCGGAGTAAGTGTGACTGCAACGGGAACGGGAGCCGCCGGAACTTTTGATGTGAATAATGCTGCCAGTGCAGCTAATACAGTGAGGGCTACTAACAATGGCAGCGGAGCCAGTGTAAGTGCAACAAATACGGGAACAGGATCTGCCGGTGTGTTTGATATTACCAATGCAGCCAGTGGTGCGGATGCCCTTTCCACAACTACCAATGGCGGCGCTACCAGCTGGGCTTTACGTGCAACCAGCACGGGTGCACAGGGTGCAGGTATATTCACCTATAATAATGCTGCCGGTGCAGCCAATACGATTCGTTCAACGAATAATGGAAGCGGTGCCGGTATCAGTGTTACGGCTACCGGTACAGGTAATGCAGGTTTGTTCAGCAACACTAACGCGGCAAATAATGCAAGCACTGTTTCAATAACCACAACCGGTACGAGTGCCACTGCGCTGCAGTTAAGCGGTCCAGGTATCTGGGGTAGCGCTATGGGCATTACCAATACCACTTCCGGTATGGAATGGAGAACCAGTGTGAATGGTACTACTTATACCGTAACAAAAGTACCCGGCTCAACCTTTAGTCCTTTACAATTATTCAGCACGGGCGGATTGGATTTCTCCAATTCAGCAGGTACATCTATCATGAGATTGCTCGATAATGGTAATGTGGGTGTCGGTAATACGGCTCCTGTTTCAAGACTGCATGTAACGCAGGGAGCAGCAGGAGCTTTGACAATCCAGGATGGTACACAAGGTATTGGAAAATTATTCTTTGATAATGGTGCAGGGGTTGGTACAGGAATCTGGAGTACACCCGCAGCAGCAGGTTTGGTAAGTGGTACAGGGGTTGCAACACGGGTTGCATTTTGGAGTGCTGCATCAACTCTTTCTTCTAATGCCAATTTGTACTGGGATAACGTAAATTCAAATTTAGGAATTGGTACAGCCACTCCTGGTTATCGTTTGGATGTTGTACATGGCGGATCAACCGGCGCACACATCGCATCAACAGCCAGTTTTTCAGTTGTAGATATTGATGCAAACAGCGGTGACGCTGCTCTTCGTTTTCAGAAATCAGGAGTTGGCAGGTGGAATACACGTAACCGTCCTGCTGATGATTATTATGAAATATTTGAATTAGGTGGTGGCGGAAGCCGGTTCGTGATCCAGGATGCAACCGGTTGGGTTGGTATCGGCGGACCCGGAGCAACTGCTTCTCCGGCATATCAATTGGATGTTGAACATGCCGGTGCAACAGGTATCCGCAGTAAATCAAACGCTTCTTTCTCTGTTGTAGATATTGATGCAAACAGCGGCGATGCGGCGTTACGTTTCCAGAAAGCAGGTGTTGGTATGTGGAATACACGCAACCGGCCTGCAGATAATTATTATGAGATATTTGAATTGGGTGGAGGCGGAAGCCGCATGGTTATCCAGGACGGAACCGGTTGGGTTGGTATCGGGGGTCCGGGTGCAACAGCTGCTCCTTCTTACCAGTTGGATGTTGAACATGGCGGTGCCACAGGTATCCGTAGTAAATCAACCTCTTCTTTTTCTGTAGTTGATATTGATGCTGCAAGTGGTGATGCCGCTTTGCGTTTCCAGAAAGCTGGTGTAGGCATGTGGAATACCCGCAACCGCCCGGCAGACGATTATTATGAAATATTTGAATTGGGTGGTGGCGGTAGCCGCATGGTTATCCAGGACGGAACCGGTTGGGTTGGTATCGGGGGTCCGGGTGCAACAGCTGCTCCTTCTTACCAGTTGGATGTTGAACATGGCGGTGCCACAGGTATCCGTAGTAAATCAACCTCTTCTTTTTCTGTAGTTGATATTGATGCTGCAAGTGGCGATGCCGCTTTGCGTTTCCAAAAAGCTGGTGTAGGCCAGTGGAATACCCGCAACCGCCCGGCAGACGATTATTATGAAATATTTGAATTGGGGGGTGGCGGTAGCCGGTTAGTAATCCAGGATGGAACAGGTAATGTTGGGATTGGTCAAACTGTTTCGCCTTCTTATAAATTGGATGTGTTGCATGCCGGATCAACAGGTCTGCGTGTACAGTCTTCAGCTTCTTTCAGTGTTGTAGATATTGATGGTAATAGTGGCGATGCGGCTTTGCGTTTTATAAAAGCAGGTGTCAATAAATGGAATACACGTAATGAACCCATTAATGATGACTATCAGTGGTTCGAGTTAGGCGGCGGTGGTGAAAGGATGAGGATCCAGAGAGGTACCGGTAATATCGGAATAAATCAACCTGCTCCTGGTTACAAACTTGATGTATTGCATGGTGGTGCAACCGGTCTCCGTGTACAGTCAACAGGTTCTTTCTCTGTGGTGGATATTGATGGTAACAGCGGTGATGCAGCTCTGCGTTTCATAAGAGCAGGTGTTAATAAATGGAATACCCGTAATGAACCGATATTTGACGACTACCAGATATTTGAATTAGGTGGTGGCGGTGAAAGGATGAGGATTAAGAGAGGTACCGGTTTTGTCGGTATCAACACAGCAGCACCCTCAACACAATTGGAGGTAGTAGGTACTATTACCGGTACTGTAAAGGCCTTCACGATAGACCACCCGCTTGATCCGGCAAATAAAACCCTGCGTCATATCTCCATAGAAAGTCCCGAAGCGCTGGATGTTTATTCCGGAAATATTGTTACCGATGCTTCCGGTAAAGCTATGGTTGATCTCCCCGCATACTTTGAAGCGCTGAACAAAGATTTCCGCTACCAGTTAACGGTTATCGGCGCTTTTGCCCAGGCTATTATCAGCAAAGAAATAGCTAATAACAAGTTTGAAATTGCCACCAATCAGCCTAATGTAAAAGTAAGCTGGCAGGTTCAGGGTGTACGTAATGATCCTTATATGAAGAATACCTTTAACCTGAAAATGGAAGAAGATAAACCTGCTTCAATTAAAGGTAAATATTATCATCCTGAGTCTTATGGTTTGCCTCAAAGTATGGGTGTAAATAGTTCATCCGATACAAAAGGAAGTTCTATTGAAAATGTTCAGCTATCACCTGCAAAACCTGCTCAGACTGAATTGATCAAAGGAAGCAGTCTTGAGGATATTAAAATTACTCCTTCAACAAATAAAGTTGTTGACAAGAGCGGAAGTGTAGAAGATATCAAGCTTCCAAAAGTGGAGAACAAGCCAGTTGATAACAGCGGAAGTGTGGCTCCTAAAACAGAAGATAAAAAAGCTGAAGTAAAACCAGTTGAAGTAAAAGGGACCAGCATTGAGGAAAAACCTGTGAAAGCAGTGGAAGAGAAGAAAAAGACAACAGGAATTCCTGAAAGCACAAAGACTGATTAATCAGCGCAGATTTAAAACCACATAAGAACAGAACAAGAAGGCCCCGGCAGGGCCTTCTTTTCATTTAAGCCAATAACAAGAAAAAATCCGCAAGCCGTCTCCTGTTTTTCCGCATTCAACAATAAAATCCTCTGAAAGTTCTATTGAATAAGGTTGTTTTTTTTCTGAAAGCCGTATTGCGTTATTTAATTGAGTCTTGTTTGCCTGCCTGCCGTCAGGCAGATTGAGTGTTGACATATTGAGTCTTTTTCTCAGAACCGGAAAAAGACTCAATATATCAACAAACAATATTCAAGTATCAAGTTTTACTGAACCAGTTTTCTTTTTTCATGTATTCCGCATACCCCTATAAAACCGACTGATAGATTTATGGGATAAAGGTTGGTTTTCTGATTTGGATGTTACATTGCGGGAAACAGATGAGTCTTGTTTGCCTGCCTGCCGGCAGGCAGGTTGAGTGTTGACATATTGAGTCTTTTTCTCCGAACTGTAAAAAGACTCAATAAGTCAACAGGCAATAATCAATTTTCAAGTTTTACCGTACACGTTATCTTTTTTCCCGGTTTTCCGCATACCCCCTATAAAAAAGGCAGATAGATTGACAGGATAAAGGTTAGTTTTCTGAATTGCTTATCTCATTGGGGAAAACAGGAAGGGTGAGGCAAAAAAAAGAGAAGACCTGGCGGCCTTCTCTTACCAATTATTTTGTGAGTCATTTTTATTGACCCTTTGGCTTAGTTGGTGTTTTAGGGGTTGTTTTTGTTCCTCCTTTCAGGTTCTTATCACACACATCCAGGTTGCCTTTGGCGCCTGCAAAATCCGGGAAAAATTTCAATGCCTGCTGAAAATCTGTTTTGGCACCGGCAAAATTTTTAGCGTCCATTTTTAAAACACCCAGTAAATTGGCGGCAGCAGCATTTACCGGTATGTTTTGCTGGCTGCCGTCGGCCATGGTGAAGACAACTCCGATATTTTTACTGGAAGTATCGGCCAGCGCGGCCCTAGCTGAGGCTTCGCATTCAACCACCCGTTTCAACTGGTACTGGCAAATCCCCAGTTTATAAATATGATAGGGGTTCCTGGTTTTGGGAACAACCTGTTCGTAAAGGCCTGTAGCAGTTTTGGGGTCACCGAGTTCATCGTAACATTCTGCCGCACGGGCCATGGCATTCACATTCTCCGGGGCTGCTTTATACACTTCTTCCGCAAGCAACAGAGAACTATAATAGGATTTGACATTAAAATACAACATAGACAACGTGTCCTTGTAAGCGATACTATTGTCTGCTGCGATATAATTCTGCAGCGCATTAATAGCGGCATTGGCATCATTATAGGCCAGGGCCTGCCGGTACACTTTCTGGTAATGTTTCCGAAGGGCCATGCTATCCTGCGCATCAGCACCCGAAACAATCATCACTCCAAATAATACGGGGATCCATTTTTTCATTATCATAATGTTTTGATTAGTGGATAAAAATAGGAGTTCCTGCTTAGATTACGAGCATTTCATCCGTCAAAATTTTAAATTGCAGTATGAACAGGAAGATCGTGGCGGTTTTGGTTCTGCTGTTGATGTTGCTGCAGACCCGTGCGCAACAGGAAGATCCTTCTTCCCGGGCCAGGGAGGATTCACTGGATGCCGAAAGACTGGCAAAAATGGTAAGCCTCTCCGAAGTGCTGATCCGCACCGATATCAATGTGGCCCGGTTTATCAGCCAGGTCAAAAACGATACGACTTTCTACAAAGCCTTCCGGAACCTTCACATGCTGGGATATACATCCTGGAATGATATCCGGGTAAAAGACAAGAAAGGGAAAGTAAAAGCATCCCTGCAAAGCAAAACAAAACAGATCCGGAATCATGGTTGCCGGACCATGCAGGTGCTTGATGAAAACAGCAGCGGGGATTTTTATGGCCGTGACAGCAGTTATAATTACTATACGGCAGAACTGTATGCCGGGTTGTTTTTTACCAAAGGAACAGTTTGCGGGGAAACAAATATTGTAAAAGGAATTGATTTTAATCCCCGTGCCGTGAGCGGGATGGAAAAACATAAACAGCAGTTGAAAATGCTATTCTTCAACCCGGGAAAAAAGATCCCGGGCATCCCCCTGATCGGCGATAAGATCGACATTTTTGACCCCGGTCGTGCGGCCCTGTACGATTTCACGATCGATTATGGGGAATATGAAGGACAGTCCTGTTATATTTTCTCCATTCATGTTAAAGAGGGTCTCAGTTCCGGGGAAAAAAATAAGATCGTTATAGACAGTATGATCACCTGGTTCAATGCAAAAACCATGGAAGTGATGGCCCGCAATTATGATATGAGCTATGATGCGGGTGTTTACGATTTTGATGTACACATGGAAGTGCAGATGACCAAATTCGGCAACTACCTTGTTCCCCGGCTGCTGCGATATATCGGTAACTGGGATGTGATCCTGAAAAAGAGGGAGAGGGGAATGTTTACGGCTACGTTGTTTGATTTTAACCAGTAGACAGTCTGCAGTAGGCAGTTGGCAGTCCTGACATTATAATTATTCATTTAATAAATCAATTTTATGGCATCTTACAAAGACATGATTGTTTTTAAAAAAGCATTTCAGCTTGCAATGGATATTCTTGAGATATCAAAAAAAATTCCCAAAGAGGAAACATACAGTCTGACAGATCAGATCCGAAGAAGTTCACGGTCTGTTTGTGCAAACTTTGCTGAAGCTTACAGAAAAAGAAAGTATCCTGCACATTTCCTGAGCAAACTTACAGATTGCGATAGCGAAAATGCTGAAACAGATGTTTGGATTGAGTTCTCATTTGCATGTAAGTATATACCAGAAGCAAAATATAAAGCATTATCTGAATGTAATGCTGAAGTTGGAAAGATTCTTGGTTACATGATTCAGAATCCAGGAAAATTTTTGCAAACAAGATGCTTCTAACTGCTGACTGAGAACTGCTGACTGAGGACCGCTGACTGAGGACTGCCTACTGCCCACTGCCCACCGATTTACTATACTTCCTCCATTTTTCAATCAGTGAATTCATGTCATCCGGCAGTGCGGCTTCGAAAAACATTTCTTCTCCTGATATGGGATGAATAAAACCCAGGGTCCTCGCATGAAGGGCCTGTCGCCGGCAAAGCTGGAAACAATTTTCCACAAACTGTTTGTATTTGGTATACACTGTTCCTTTTACAATCTTATCGCCTCCGTAAAAATCATCGTTGAATAAAGGATGGCCGATATGCTTCATATGAACCCTGATCTGGTGCGTGCGCCCGGTCTCGAGCACACATTCCACCAGGGTCACATATCCGAATCTTTCCAGCACCCTGTAATGCGTGATGGCTTCTTTACCATGATCTCCTTCGGGGTAAGCTTCAAATAGTTTCCGAAAACGAAGGTGACGACCCACGTGGGCAACTATGGTCCCGGTTTCTTTCTCCATATCTCCCCAGACCAATGCCACATATTGCCGTTTTACCGTATGGTCATAAAATTGTTTGGCCAGTTGCCGCATGGCATTATCTGTTTTGGCCAGCACCAGGAGGCCGCTGGTATTTTTATCAATACGGTGAACAAGCCCGAACCTGGGCAATACTTCTTCCGTGATCCCGGGGATTTTTTGCTGCAGGTACCAGGAGACTCCGTTTAATAAAGTGCCCGAATAATTTCCGCTGCCCGGGTGCACCACCATGCCCGCCGGTTTATGGATGATCATCAGGTCGGCATCTTCGTACACAATGTTCAGTTCCATTTTTTCAGGAACCACATCCGTGTCTTCGGGACTCATATCCGAAAAGATGATAATGGAATCCAGCGGTTTTATTTTGTAATTGGAACGTACTTCTTTCCCGTTCACGGTTACCAGCCCGAGCTGGATGGCCTGTTGCAGTTTGTTTCGGGTGGCCCCTTCGATCCGGCTGGCCAGGAA
>CAZQGZ010000133.1:0-9712 GCA_964592935.1 uncultured Chitinophaga sp.
AAATATATCCTGGAAGCAGGGGCCAAAGGTTATAAAAGGGATAATGATTACCTCGAAAACCTGGGCATTGCTTATTTGAATGTCGGCAACCTCGATGAGGGAACAAAGATCCT
Source organism: uncultured Chitinophaga sp. (assembly GCA_964592935.1). Classification (GTDB taxonomy): domain Bacteria; phylum Bacteroidota; class Bacteroidia; order Chitinophagales; family Chitinophagaceae; genus JJ008. The sequence goes on from CAZQGZ010000133.1 coordinate 114, forward strand.
GAATGAAATACTGGTCCGTAAACCCGGCGATATGAACCTGCTCAATATGATCGCGGAGGCATATTATTACAAAGGCAAATTCAAACTGGCCATGGATTACTGGGATAAGATTCTGGAATTTGATAAGAACGATGCTTCAGCCCTCTATATGATCGGTATGTGCTACCAGAAAATGGGCGGAAAAGAAAATACAGATAAGGGAACAAAGCTCTGTGATATTGCCATTAAAATGGATCCGAGCTTATCATCATACCGTCAGAAGAAAATGACAGCGGGACTGTAGGGAAGTCGGGAGCCTGGAGTCATCGAAAAATATTCAGCAATCATTTATTGAATGGTTGCTTTTTTTATAACGTTTTGGCTCCTGACTACAGACTCCCGGCTCCCGACTCTTTCTACATTCTCTCCGGCACTTTAATCCCCAATAGACTCATCCCCGATGCAATAACATGGGCTGTCATGGCAGAAAGTTTCAATCTCAACTGCTTCTTTTCTTCCGACTCAGCATTCATCACCGAATGCTCGGTATAGAAAGTATTGAATGATTTGGCGAGGTTGAAAACATAGATCGCAATAACTGATGGGTTATGTTCAGCACATGCCTGCTCAATAATTGTCGGATACTGCTCCAATAAAATGATAAGATCCTTCTCGAGCTTAAGGAGGGCCATCCCGGCTCCCGACTCCCGACTAACGACTCCCGACTGTTTCCTCAGTATCGACCTGATCCTTGCATGCGTGTACTGCACAAAAGGCCCGGTAAAACCATGGAAGTCTATGGATTCTTCGGGGTTAAATATCATTCGCTTCTTCGGATCAACTCTCAGCAGGAAAAACTTCAAAGCCCCGAGGGCAATGGTATCATAGAGTTCTTTCAGTTCCTCACCGGTGAAATCCTTTACTTTTCCAAGCTCTTCTGTCTTATGCTTTGCCACATTCACCATTTCTTCGATCATATCGTCAGCATCCACCACGGTTCCTTCCCTGCTTTTCATTCTGCCGGTCGGTAATTCCACCATGCCATAACTTAAATGATAGATGCCATCGGCATAAGGCTTTCCAAGCTTTTGTAAAATAAGTTTGAGAACTTTCATATGATAGTTCTGTTCGTCTGCTATCACGTAAATACTCTGGTCATAGTTGAATTCTTCATATTTCTGATCAGCCAATCCAATGTCCTGTGTTATATAAACGGAGGTCCCGTCTTTTCTTAAGACCAGTTTTTCATCCAGCCCTTCTGCCGTCAGATCGATCCATACACTGCCATCCTCTTTTTTAAAGAACACTCCGGCCGACAGCCCCTGCTCCACAAAATCTTTCCCGAGCAGGTAGGTATTGCTCTCATAATACATTTTATGAAAATCAGTACCGATTCTTTTATAGGTGATATCAAATCCTTCATACACCCACCCGTTCATTCTTTTCCACAAATCAATCACTTCGGGTTTTCCTGCTTCCCAGTCCAGCAACATTTGCTGGGTGGCTTTCATAATGGGAGCTTCTTTCTCCGCTTCGTCTTTTGTTTTTCCCTTCGCGATAATTTCTTCCACCTGGCGCTTGTATTCATCATTGAATTTTACGTAGTATTCACCTACAAAATGATCACCCTTGGTTCCGGTTGATTGAGGTGTTGCGCCGTGGGCAAAGAGTTGCCAGGCGATCATGCTTTTGCAGATATGTATGCCCCGGTCATTTACAATACAGCTCTTAATGATCCCGTAACCGCATTCTTTTAATATCTGTGCTACACTCCAACCAAGGAAATTATTTCTTAAATGTCCAAGATGCAAAGGCTTGTTGGTGTTGGGAGAGGAGTATTCTACCATTACTTTCTGACCGTTGCCCGGTTTTGACCCAAACTTCTGATCATTAAAATTCACCTGCAGGAAACGGATCCAGTATTCGTCTGAAACCACCAGGTTTAAAAAGCCTTTGATCACATTAAAGGATGTAAAAAGATCCGGGTTGTTCTTTATGAGTCTTTCCCCGATTTCCTGTCCCAGGTGTTCAGGAGATTTCTTTAATTGCTTTACAAAAGAAAAAAGTACCAGGGTATAATCACCTTCAAACTCCGGTTTGGTGATATTAATGGTTAATTCAAATTCACTTATAACATACCCATATAAATTGTTTAACTCCTTTACTATAAGTGGTTTTATCTGGTTAACAATGCTCATCCTATCTGTGTTTATCAGCAAATTTAAGTACCTATAACCATAAAGTCTATTGTGGTCTGCATCTGGTTTTAATCTTGAACCACATAGCACCATAGAAACATAGGCTTTCACATAGCCTATGTGTGTATTTTCTAATGTGTCCTACTGTGTCTATGTGGTTCAATAACCAAATCCGGGTATTACTTTTTTCTCTCTTCTTCTCTTTTAATCTCTTAGCCATTACCTTTGTCCATCCATGCGACGACACATCCATAGCGCCCGGGATTTCATTCTTCCCATCATTGATTTTTTTTATCCGCCTTTCCGCCGGATCATGAACCTTCAGACCTTCCGCTATGCGGCATCCGGGGGTGGCAATATGGTGCTGGGTTTCCTGGTCTATTTCATCAGTTACAAATACATATTTCACGAAAAAGATTTTCATTTTAATTTCTTTGCATTCAAAGCCCATGTGGCAGCACTGTTCATTTCATTCCTCGTTACATTCCCCATCGGGTTTTTTATGTCGAAATATGTTGTGTTCAGCGATTCGTCTTTAAAAGGCAAGATCCAGCTCTTCCGTTATTTTATGATCTGCCTCTTCAACCTGGTACTGAATTATCTTTTTCTGAAAATATTTGTGGAGGTCTTTCATATTTACCCGGTATTGGCCCAGGTCTTCACCATTGCCATCGTGGTTGTATTCAGTTATATCGCCCAGCGGAATTATTCTTTTAAAGCCGGGCCGGCAGACGAGGAAATTACAGACTGAAGCTGATGGACTCCACTTTCACCGACAGATCGCCGCTGCAATTACTCCTGATCACCAGGTACTGTTGCATGGGGTAGATACCAATGAGACTGATATCATGAATATTGCCGTAACTGCGGATCCCTTTGATCCATTCCTGGTTCAGTTGTGCATTAATGGTTGTTTTGGCCGAATCAATATAAGCGCCGAGGTCGAAACGGGCCTGTTTGGTGATCTCTTTGGTGATCTTTTTATCAAACAACCAATCGGCGGATCCCAGCAAAATATTTTTTGATTTGATGTCAAAATCAACACCGGTCACTTCGATGGAACGGGTATCCTTATTGTAAACGGCTTTGCCCAGCAGGTATACAATTCCGTTATTCGTGCCGGAAAAATTCACTTTGATGACCAGCTTTTCATTTCCCGCCCCGTACATTTTACAGGAATCAATGATGAATTTCTTCTTGATGAAGAGTTTTTTGAAATCAAATTCTTTCCCGACCAATTGTTTGTTCAATATAATGCTCAGCGAATCATAACTGAGTACGGCATCGAGAAAAATACTGAATCCTGGTTTCCGGCTGAATGTGCCGAGATTGGGAACCCAGGAAGATTGTTCCGCGGGTTTTTCAAAACTGATCGCGGGTTTTGCAGAGAGGCCCAGAAAAATATTCAGGGAGTCGTGCAAAGTATAGAGGTTATTAATGCGGATCTTTTGCGGGTTGATCTTCAGCCAGCCCAGCCCGTATAAATTATACACTTTATTCAGCCGGTCCCATACCTGCTGGAAACGGGGTTTCAGGTCAACCATTCCATATTGTTTATCCAGTTCTTTTTTGGCTGCGTCCAGTTCGGTTTTTAAACCACCCATTACCTGTTTGGTGATATCCTGTCCCCAGAAACAAACCTCGCATTTATCCAGCGGCTGCGGTTCATTCCTGACAATGTTCAGTTTCACTTTATAATCAGGCTGAATGTTCAATGAATTCGAAAAAGAAACATTCACTCTTCGTTCCCCTTCGCTGCCAAACCCGCAACGGCAGGCCGGTGTCCAGGGAGAAACAACGGTACCGTTTATGCAGAGTCTTGTAGAACCTATGATCTTATAATAACCGGTAAAACCAAGACTCAGTGAAGAGCCGCTTGTTTTCATTTGCAGCGGGCTGCGGCGGAAAACATATTTGTAACGGGTAGCACAACCATCCTGCACCCATTCGTCCGGGTAATTGGGTGATGTGAAAACCGTGTCTACACTTTTTTCCGCCATCGTATAGATCGGCTTCAGGTTGATCTGGATGGGGATGTTTATTTCTGAATTGGGCAAGGAGTCCAGTTTGAAATTGGCCGGTGAAAGGTCCGGCCGCTCCGGATTTATTTTTTGTGACCAGGAAACCGCTGAAATAAATAGTCCGTACAAAAAAAAGATTCCTTTACCCTTCATGCGCATAATTAGCGATCAAAAATAGAGAAAGAGTTTTTATGAATTTGTGAAGATATTGCTAAGCGATTAAAAGAGAAAAAGAGTTAATGCTGTGATCCAACGGAGCCCACTTTCTCATTCTTATTTCTTATTTCCCATTTCCCGGCACCTTTACTCTTAGCGTAAACCTCTTTTAAAATCAGCCGGGCCATTAATTGTAAGCAGGGCTGACTTTGCTTTTATTCCTGGTTTGCCGGAAATGGAATCGGACATCAAAGTTTAATTGATCCACAAAATAAGATGGAAATCAGAAGATGGGAGAGAGGAGTGGCTGGCAGGAGCGCCACCCACCTGTTACTTCCGACTAGCCACTATCCATTCCCAACTACCCCATTTTCCTGCCAATTTTTCACCTTTCCCCCCCCGGCATAATGATTGAGTAAATACAGTAAATCATTAAAATTTAAAGACATGGGAAAAATAATCGGAATAGACTTGGGAACTACCAACAGTTGCGTTTCTGTCATGGAAGGCAGCGAACCGGTGGTCATTGCCAATGACGAGGGTCGCCGCACAACCCCGTCCATCGTGGCTTTCCTGAAAAATGGCGAACGTAAAGTGGGTGACCCGGCCAAGCGCCAGGCTATCACCAATCCGCATAATACCATCGCTTCGGTGAAGCGTTTTATGGGCCGCCAGTTCGATGAGGTCACGGAAGAGATCAGCCACTGGAGCTATAAAGTGGTAAAAGGTGACAATAATACCGTCCGGATTGACATAGATGGCAGACTTTATACCCCGCAGGAAATAAGCGCCATGGTACTTCAGAAAATGAAGAAAACAGCGGAAGATTACCTCGGGCATGAAGTGACCGATGCGGTGATCACCGTACCTGCTTATTTCAACGATTCACAAAGACAAGCCACCAAGGAAGCCGGTGAGATAGCTGGTCTGAATGTACGCAGGATAGTAAACGAACCCACAGCAGCAGCCCTGGCTTATGGTTTGGATAAAGGAAAACATGATCATAAGATCGCCGTGTTTGACCTCGGTGGAGGTACATTCGATATTTCTGTTCTTGAACTGGGGGAAGGTGTTTTTGAAGTAAAATCAACCAACGGTGATACACACCTCGGCGGTGATGACTTTGATAAAGTGATCATGGACTGGCTGGCCGATGAATTCAAAAAAGATGAAGCCATTGATCTGAGAAAGGACCCGATGGCATTGCAGCGTTTGAAAGAAGCCGCTGAAAAAGCAAAAGTGGAATTAAGTTCATCTTCAGAAACAGAAATTAATCTTCCGTATATAACAGCGGTTGATGGAGTGCCCAAACACCTGGTGAAAAAATTAAGCCGGGCAAAATTTGAATCACTGGCTGATAATTTATTTGCACGTTGCCTGAAACCCTGTGAAGCCGCATTGAAAGATGCGGGTTTAAATACCTCACAAATTGATGAAGTGATATTAGTTGGCGGTTCTACAAGGATCCCGAAAGTACAGGAGATCGTTGAAAAATTCTTTGGTAAAAAACCACACAAGGGTGTGAACCCGGATGAAGTGGTGGCTGTTGGTGCTGCGATACAAGGCGCGGTAATGACCGGTGAAGTAAAAGATGTATTGTTGCTTGACGTAACGCCTTTAACGCTTGGTATTGAAACCATGGGCGGTGTACTGACCCCGTTAATCCCGAGCAACACCACGATACCTACCAAAAAATCGGAAGTGTTCTCCACCGCCAGCGATAACCAGCCCGGTGTGCAGATACATGTATTGCAGGGTGAAAGAAGTATGGCGAAAGACAATAAAAGTCTCGGCATCTTTAATCTCGATGGAATTCCACCGGCCCCGAGAGGCATACCGCAGATCGAAGTCACATTTGATATTGATGCCAATGGCATCCTGCATGTAACGGCAAAGGATAAGGGCACGGGCAAAGAACAAAAGATACATATTGAAGCGGGTTCGGGTTTGAGCAAGGAAGAAGTGGAGAAAATGAAAGCTGAAGCAAAGGCCAATGAAGCCAGTGACAAAGCGGAAAAAGAAAAAGTCGAAAAACTGAATATGGCCGACAGCCTCGTGTTCCAGACCGAAAAACAATTGAAGGAATATGGTGAAAAAATACCGGCTGAAAAGAAAACAGCTATTGAGCAGGCCGCTGAAAAATTAAAAGAAGCGCATAAAGCCCAGGACCTGGCAGGTATTGATACACATATGGCCGCATTGAATGCTGCCTGGACCGCAGCGAGTGAGGATATGTATAAAGCAACACAGGCCCAGCCCGGACAAGGTACAAGCGGACAAGGCACAGGTGAACAAGCCGGCAATGGGCAGGGCGCTGCAGATAATGTAACGGATGTGCCGTATGAAGAGGTTAAGTAATAGATTCAATTTACAGGATCAGCACGGATTTTTTTATATGAAAAGGCCCTTACAAAAAAGTAGGGGCTTTTGTTTTTTCTTTACTAATAAAACGTTTATGTTTTATTTCTCTTCTTCCCTGATGAGTCTCCTGCAGTTGATACCTTAAATAAACGAAAAACAGCGGAGGGAATCATCGGCAATAAAATATTTTTTTCCTCCACGAGTCTCCCCACCCGATTCTGTGTGCAAGCAAATTCGGGTGTTACCTGTAAATCCGGACATCTGTCGGCAATGGCTTAAAATTTTAGCCGGGTAATTCTACCTAAATCATCAAAAATTTTTATCATTGCCGGAAATTTCTTTTAAACATAAACGATACCCCATGCAAAAATTATTACTGCCTGTCGCCATCATACTTTTCGCTACTTTCCATACTGCAGGCCAGGGCAAAGCTGATATCAGCCAGGGGCCGGTTCTTTCATATACAAAAAAAGATCAGGTTCCCGGGAATAAGTTCATAGGAGATTACAAGTTGTACCTGAAAGAACAGGTTTACCTGGAAAAGGATGACTGGCTGGTGACTCATGCCCAAAACCGTGACAGCCGTTTGTATGTCATGTTATTTGATAAAAAAAATGGTAAATACCTCCAGGTCGCAGATGATAGCCTGTACCAGCCTCCTTATTGGCGCTGCACCTTGTCTTATATCATACCCCGTACAGATACATTCCAGGTCATGATCGCGACGGAGTTGGACTGGGGTGATGAGGAGGATTACAATCCGAAAATAGATACACCAAAAATTGATTATACACTTGCCATTTATCGTCCCAGGCTCAATAACCCGACCACTTCCTGGAATTTTACACAGCGCCTGTCTTACCTCTGTAATCACTGGACTGCTGGTTTCAGGGCAATGCCCGGGGAATACCAGGAACGACCAATGAAAAGTGGCAAGCCATTAAGAGAAATTTTGCCCGAAGACCCTGTTACCGTGCTTGACAGTATGGGGGCCAGCATACAAGTATTAAACAGCGGAAAGATCCTTGCTTATTTTCAATATACTGCTGATATGCCTTATAGCCGTGCAAAAACTATGTATGACAAATTACTAACGCAGCTGAAATCGGCTACGAGCAAAGCAGAGGTAAAAACTTTTAAAGACGGTATGCGGCGAATGAACGAACTGGCCACAGCCTATTTTTCACTTAAAGTGCCGGCCGGCAAAGTACCCATCGATTATTCCTTTACTGATGATGCAGGAGCCGGGTATAAATATCTTCCCGTTAACCTGTTTTTATTTGGTACTGACAAACAGGCAAAAGTAATGGTCGTAATGGGAGAGATCAGCAGTGATATTTATGATGTAGGCTGGTAAGCATTCTTTTTTAACTATTCATCCAGCGTGGTAAAATAAAAAATAAGATCTTTGCTGATTTCATATGCAAAAACAATGGCTGAATAAAATATGACGCCGGCCATTTCTGTATTACGAACGGGAATTGTTAACTCAAAATTGAACGGGAGGGCAAGGAATGAATAAACTGATTTCAACCTTCATTCGATTTTCAGCCGCTTAATGTCATTATTGCTGCACCAATGGCAGGCTGAATACGCCATGGTTTCATCTATTGTCATGTATTGAAGTATTATCGTATCCGGCACGGTTATTCGACAGTGAAGTGTCTTAAATCTACAATGCATAGCTTTGTATTTAATTCTTTAAAAAATCATTATGGAAATCGAAATCTTCACTCTCGCCGACTTCGCACAGGACAATCATTCCAAACTGACCATCGTTGGCACTTTTGACAGTATACATTCAAAACAGTTTCCGACGGTACACCCGGCCTGTACCGTGTCCTGTCGTTTGCGCTTTGCAGCCAAAGAAGCCGGGGAACATAGTTTTAAACTCCGGCTGATTGATTCCAAAGCAACGGAGATCATTCAGCCGATCGAAGGCCAAATCAATATTGGTATTCCTCCCAACGGGCAACTGGCCAGCATCAACATAGTAATCAACTTCAATCAACTCAAATTTGAAACAGCCGGCCGGTATTCATTTGAACTCTATATTGATGGCGATTGGAAATCGGGCCTGCCATTATTTTTAAACCAGGCAGGATAAGGGTTGATCATTTTTATTTTTCAGCAAATAACTTCATCACAGCCATTCTTTCACTGCAGAAATAACAATCATTAAAAATGTTGATGGCCATCATTTATTCAGGCTGGTCATGCTGCTACTTTTACAATTGTTCGCCACAATTCACCACTGTTAAATAAGTTGAGTTTACAGATTGTCGTGTCCTTAAAAGGAGATGCAATATGTTTTTTCCCTGGGATACGGATTTACAGACAGGCGTGCATGTAAGCCTGAAAAGATCCGGAGTGGGAAAAATGAGAATTTTTTTTACTGAAGAATCAAATTTTATAACCCTTTTTATAACCCTAAAATCAATTTGTATGAAACTAAGAATAATTCTTACGTCATTGCTGGCATTCGCCATTTTATGGGTGAATGCGCAGCGGGAACCCAAACCCATTCCCGGCCAGTATATCGTAGTGCTGAAGGAATCTTCCGCAAAACCTGTAGTGAAGGACCAGAAAAAAAATAACAACAGGGAACAAAAAGCAGCGCAAAACAAAGCAGCACGGGACAAAAACATTGCCAAACTAAGATCGGTGGCCAAAAATAAAAACATCAAAGAATCCTCTATGATCAGCGAAGTTGCCGATGTACTCGTTGCTTTTTCAGCCAAACTGACCCCCGCTGAAAAAAAGGCCCTGGAATCCGATCCGGATGTTGAATATGTGGCCCAGGATTATTCAGTCGAACTTGAACCCATAAAAGATGAACCCAACCCGCCGGAGGTTGGTGCGATTATGAATCCACTTCATTTTG
>CAZQGZ010000134.1:0-9569 GCA_964592935.1 uncultured Chitinophaga sp.
ATTTTACCGGCTGGTGTTTTTAACTTGGGTGTCCCAACGCTGAATACAGGAGGAACAACAGAACTAATACCATAATCTGGCTTTTACTTTCCGGAGATATACCATAGTCGCTTTATTAAGCGGAGTTCTTTTTTCTTTTTTTGAAATTCCAGATACCTCTTTCCATCCCCGGAAAAAACCTTTGAGGCTGAACCCGGTTTTCCGGAGGTATTGCAAGGACCACATGATTGCCGTGGACCAGAAATATCTTTTCGGAAGATACCGGTACGCCACTTTGCTTTTATTCACCCACATCATCCGCAATTTCTCATTCGGGGGTCTTCTTCCGGCCGGGGATTCTTTATGCAGCATGACGATCTGGTCACTGTACACAATGGAATAACCTGCATCAAGAACCCGGTAGCTCAGATCATATTCCTCCATCCCATAAAAAAAATCATCGGGATAATAACCCAGTTTTTCTATCACGTCACGTTGTATGGCATGGGCACCCCCGGCATAGAAATAGGTTTCAAAAAATGATTTGTCTTTGTAGGCATTAAATCGTTTATGAGGTAAACCATTCACCTGCATCTGACCGCTGTCATAATACAACACTTTAAAGGAAATGATCGCTTTTGGCCGTTCTGTATTCTGCGTTTCCCATTCCCGTACGAGGTTAACCAGGCAATCCCTGTTTCCCATGACGGCATCATCATCCAGCATGATCAGGAACGGGGCTGATCCTTTTTTGACAGCGAAATTGCGTCCCCGGGCCACGCCCAGGTTTTCCGGTGCCATAAAATATTTGAACGGGAACTCCGTATGTTGGGCTATAAAGGTCTCAACAGCCGAATAATCTTCGGCAGAAGCATTATTGACTATAATGATTTCTTCCAGCAAATCGGCTGCCGCGTCCAGGGTAATGATATTCTTTACCAGTTCCAGGGTATCACCGGGACGGTTATAGGTGATGATTATAAAACTTAGCGGTTTCATTGGCCGTTGAGGTGTTTCCTGAAAAGTTGCTGAAAGAAATCATAAAAACCCGGTAAATTAAAATTTTCAAAACTGTAATCCATATTCATTTTTCCGGCGGCAGCCAGCCATTCCCGGTCCTTATTGATTTTATCCAGGTATGCCATACTTTCTGATACGATCCTGTCTTCCTTTTCGGTTTGTAAAAATATGAAACCGTTTATATGATCCTTAACATGAAACGGCACATCACCGACCGGTGTTGAGAGAATTGCCAGGCCATGGCTCATCGCTTCCATCACAGCAAAGGGAAATCCCTCGAAAAGAGAAGTCACGATCAGGATATGACAACTCCTGTAAATGTTATTGATCTCATTTATATCTGACTTGTTCCCGTGAAAATAACAATAAGATTGTAATCCGGCCGGAATGGCATCCCGGGCATCCCCCATTATTTCAAACTGAAAAGGAAGCTTCTTTTCTGCAGCCTGCCTGGCAATTAATGCAAAAACAGAAGCTCTTTTTTCATAAGTACCCCTGCCAACAAATAACGCTTTCAGTACAGCTGCCCCGTAATCGGAACGATATTTTTTTTCCGGTAATGTAATCGCATAAAGCCGGTACACAAACCGTTCATGCAGGTAGCCGGGCACGCCGATCTTCTGATAAAATTGCAAATGGTCGTTTATTGTTTTATGACTGGCGCTTATTGTTTCAGCATAAAAGGGGAGAAACGGGGTCCTGATATAGGAAAATGAACAAAATGTATGAATAAATTCGATCTGTGCTATTCTTTTATTGATCCAGGGGGAGATCTTATAGGCAAAATTACATTGCCCGTTAAAGACAAGCGCTTTCTTTTTTTGACCGTTTATGGCAGCAGCCAGGATCCCCCGGTAAATAAGATTAAGAAAATACAGCCATTTATTATCTGTATAGGCCGAAATATCTTTGATGACACAGCCGGACTTTTGAAATTCGGCCCAATGCGTATCATTTACTGATCTGCGGGTAAAATAAATGATGCAATCATTTCCCCCGGTGGCAAGAGCAATATGAACATTCGATTTTTCAGCGCCGCCGGTATGATAGAAGGGAAAGAAAAAATAAACCCGGTATTCTTTCCGGGCCGGACGGATCCAGGTTATCATTTTCCCAAGCAGAACAAATGGAAAAATAATGATGCTTTCAATCTTTCTTTTGAGAACCAGTTTCTGATATGACCAGTTTTTCAGGATGTTAATGAACGTTTAAGGGATGAAAAAAATAATTTGATCCTGTTCAGCACAAAAGCCGTAAAAACGATCCCGTTATAGCCGTTGAATTTTTTTTGCCGCCATACCAGGCGAAGATAATTTTTATAGGTCTCATGATTTTTCCGGAATGCCGATCTTTTTAATGAAGAAGCCGTCATCGAACGGGTAACTAACCGGTACCGCAGAAGCGGCTCTTTTATTTTGCCGATCAGGACATGATGAGCTTCCAGTTGCAGCCACAGGTCCCAGTCCTGTGAATGTACCTGCTTTTCATTATACCGGAATGAATCAAAGACTTTTTTTCGGACCAGGACGCTGGGATGGGCCATGCAATTTTTCCAGGGAAGCATCTTTCTTATTTTTTCCGGGTTATCGGCACGCCGGTCATCTTTCCAGGGTTTTTGCGGGTTGCCTTTTTCATCCGTCATTTCGATAAAGCTGCTTACAACGGATATCTCAGGGTGGGCTGCAAAATATTCAACCTGCCTGGCCAGTCGTCCGGGCATGCTGATATCATCCGCATCCATCCTGGCAATATAATCACCTTGACAGAGGCCTATTGCGTAATTAAGGTTTTTGGTAAGCCCCTGTTGGTTATCTTTTCTGTAAACCTTTATCCGGCTGTCGGTATACGATCGGAGCAGTTGTTGTGTGACTTCGTTGCTGGCATCATCGATTATGATAAACTCCCAATGTGTATAGGTCTGACCCACGATGCTGTCAACAGCTTCTTTCAGCCATTGCTCACCATTATATACACTCATGATGACAGAGACTAATGGCGTTGTTCCATCCATACGGCAAGGGTTAACAGGATCCAGGTTTGGTAATTGTCTTTGGCGGCATAACCCGAAACAATTTTATAATCAAGCCATTGAAATATTTTATGATTACGGTTAAGCAGGAATTCGTTTTTCAGATCCTGCATTTCTTTTTGTTTCAGCCATTCGTGAACAGGGGCGCCAAAGCCCTGTTTGTGCCGGTCTGCCAGCGACGCGGGCCAGAGTTGACCGAAGCTTTCACGCAAAAGCAGTTTATCAGTGGAAGAATTGATCTTATATTCTTCCGGCAGTGCAATGCAGAACTCGGCAAAATCAACATCCAGGAAAGGGGCCCTTAATTCCAAACTGTTGGCCATAGCCGCCCGGTCTGTTTTTACCAGGATATCTCCCGGCATATAATCCTGCAGGTCCATACGCATGGCGGCATCAACGGAATTATAAGGCTGTTCCGTAAACTTGTTAAATGAATAGCCTGCATCAAACCGGCAGAATTTTTTTATTTCCTCCTTAGTGAAATAACTGTTCTGCTGTACATGTATGGCTGCCATGTTATGGCTTCTGTATTTTGCATACTTTATTTTCTTGACCTGGTTTTTTAATATTCCTTTTACTCCGGCGGGATGCTGCAAATGATAAAGGTTCCTGTACCAGTTGCTGTAACCGGCCATCAGTTCATCGCCACCATCACCGGTAAGCACCACTTTGAACCGTTGGGCAGCTAACCGGCTGATCAAATATGTTGGTATATTGGAAGAATCGGCAAAAGGCTCATCGTATATCGTGATCATTTTTTCAAACCACTTCGCGATATCAACATCATCCTGGTGCAATTCAATATTGCTGGTCTTGTATTTTTCCGACACAGCACGGCTGTAGGGAAATTCGGAGATATCATTTCCGAAAGAAAAGCTGATGGTGGTGAGCGGTTGTTTATTGTTTAATGATGCCAGGGCGGTAATGGTGCTGCTGTCAAGACCTCCGCTCAGGAAACAACCCACCGGAACATCAGCGATCAATTGTTCCTGTACCGCTTTTTGCAACAGCCGGTAACATTCTTCTTTTGCTTCCTCTTTTGAGATCCGGAGCTGCTGCTTCGGCAAAATCCAGTAGGGTCGGATACTTATTTTTCCATCCCGGAAGATCAGCAGGTGCGCGGGGGGCAATACAAATATATTTTTATAAATACTGTGATGAGGATGTACATACAGGTGCTGCAGGTAGTGCCCCAGGGATCCGGTATTGATCTCAGGTTTGATAAGCCCTGATGCAAGAATCGCTTTTATCTCGGAAGCAAATATCAGTTCATGGTCCCGGGTAAAGGCATAATAAAAAGGTTTTTCTCCAAACCGGTCCCTGGCGGCAATAAACAGCTGTTCTTTTTCATCCCATAAGGCCATCGCAAACATTCCTCTTACATGTGTAATAAATTCCTGCGGGCCATACTGGTGATACAATGCAAGAATGACTTCTGTATCAGAAGTGGTTTTCCAGTTATAATGCAATTTTTTCTTTACATCAAGGAAACCATAAAATTCACCGTTGAATACGAGGGAAGCGCCTTTGCCTGAATGCATCGGCTGGTCACCGGTAGTAAGATCGATAATACTGAGGCGGCGGTGACCCAATATGCAATGATCAAAGACAGCGCTGGCATTTCCATCGGGACCGCGGTGCGCGATGGCATCCGTCATTTGCATGACCTGCTGCCGGTATCGTTGCACATTTATTCCTGCAATGCCTGCAATGCCGCACATGGATTAGTAATTTGTTTTCAAATTTACTCGTTCTTGAGCCTTACCGCTAATTTTTCTGTCAGAGTGGCCAGTGAGTAATACGTATAAAATGCATCCTGGGTTTTTTTGTGACCGGAGTTGAGCGCTGCAATGATCTGTTCACAGAAATGACCGGAATTACCCGGTTTTGTTTTAAAGAGTTTATCCCTGCACAAGGATTCTTCCACACCAGCAAGCATATTTTCAAAGCACACAACCGGCAGGTCATAACCAAGGGCATCAATCATTTTTGTTTGCATACCGCCTCCGGATTGAACGGGGTTGATAAAAACATCTGCTCCCGCAAAATAATTTTCTATATCATCTGCTTCGCCTGCATAGATGACGAGAGGGTGTATCAATTTTTCCAGGTATTTAAATTTGCGCAGTTTGATTCTTCCGCAGACCAGAATTTTTCCTTCGAAACTCATACCGGTCAGCCTGGGAGCTATTTCATTAAAAATTTTTTCCGCAGCTTTGGCATTGGGAAGATAGTCCAGTGTTCCTGCAAAAAGAAGAATTTTCTCACCCGGTAATACAGAATGCCTTTTCCTGATCAGTTCAGCTGCGTTATTACGACCGGGCATGACCAACCCGGGATCAATGCCATACGGGATCACTATGCATTTCCCGGGTTTCAACCGGAATTTTTCAATCGCTGTTTCTTTTTCTTTTTCGGTAACAAAAAGACTCAACATCGCTTTACGGTGAATCCATTTTTCCAGGATATAAAGCAACTTCCACCCCCGTTTTTTCATTTCCCGGAAACGTTCATACTCCAGGTTATGGGAATGTATGATCAGTTTGGCCCCTGTAAAACGGGATGCCAGCCAGGCTGCCACGCCATGATAAGGATGTTCAAGAATGATATGACCGGCGCCTGATCTTTTGACGGCCCTTAAGATTTTTATCCAGGTAACCGGGTTGATGAACTGGATCTTTGATTCCGGCAATACAGGCGCTATGGCATAACCCGGGTCTGTGGCGGGCATGTTGTTTTTGGAACAGATGCAGGTGAGAGATACCCGGCGCGAAAGATATTGGTTAAATAAGGCAATTCCTTTTTGCCCGCCATATATTGCAGGCAGTACTTTATACCATACAATACTGGCCACTTTTATCATCCCGCATCATTTAGGCCTTTTCCGTTTGCTGATCCATGTAGCCGCGGCTGCCGCCACCACCAGGAGACCCAATACGAGATTGGCGATCGAGGAAATTTTTTTACCGGTGTAATATCCGCGGGGCCTGAATTCAAAAACAATGGTATGCTGACCGGGCGGAATAGCCAGGCCTCTTAATACATAATTCACTTTTACTATCGGCGTTTCTTTACCATCGATGGTGGCAACCCAGCCCTTATCATAATAAATTTCACTGAATACAGCAAATTGGATGCTGGCTGCATTCGCCGAATACGTTATGATATCATTATCATTTTTGATAAGCCGGATAGTGGCGGTACTGTCTGCCACCGGCATGAAAGGAATACCGGGTTTATATTTTTCCTGTACAAATGCAGTATCTGCCGGGTTAAACTGATCCAGTGATGCCATCTCCTGGTCTGCATCTTTCACAAAAATTATATTTTTCACGAACCAGCAGGGACCCAGCGCCCCGGGGTTTTTCTGGTAATTTTTTGTTTGCCCGTATTGCATACTTGACGGGTCTGTTTCCCTTTCAATCAGGTACTTAACATTCAGCATATTGATCACCGGCATATTCAGCGATGGTTTACTCAGTTGCCTTTCGATCAGGTCCTGGTAAATAATTAACTTGGCTGCATGATAACCGGCAGCGGAATGATAGAGATATGAAGTGATATTTTCATTAAACCGGTCGCCGGCCATATTCAATACCCGGTAATAAGAGGTGTCGGCAAGAATGGCTTCATCTGCCTTTGATTTTTGAAAGACATTTACATTTTCAGTTTTTTCCCGGTAATCATCCTTATTTAAATATTTACTGTCAATGGAAATAAGGTCGATAAATACAAAGAGGATGATCACCGAAATCGCGATCATGGGTTTGATCTTCTTTTTTACCAGCAGGTAAAGGGCCAGCGCAGTTATGGCAATAAACCCAAGTGCACGGAAAATATCACCCAGCATCAACCCTTTCCGGTCAGCCTTGAGTGCATCAAAATACGTTTTGGCTGCTTCAATGAACTGGCTGTTATTGGTGGCTCTTACCTGCCTCATGATACTGCTGTCAGATGCCGTGAGGAAACCAAATGAAAGATAAAGCAGGAACAGAATAACAAATGTGATCCCTGTGGCGAGTAATCCTTTTTTTAATTTGGGCCATAATAATTTTTTATCTGTTGCAGTAACATAAGCGTTTAAGCCCAATACGGCCAGGAAGGGAAGCAACAACTGGGGAATGACCATAATCATGGATGGCGCCCTGAATTTGTTATAAAAAGGGAGGTTGTCAAATAAAAAATAATTCAGCGTTTTGAAATTTGATCCCCAGGAAAGGAAAATGGCAACAAGAATGGCAGTCAGCGCCCACCATTTATGTTTTTTATCCAGCACAAAAAAGGAGATGATAGCCAAAAAACAAATAATGGCGCCGGCATAAGGCGGTCCCGATGTAGAGGGTTCGCCTCCCGTGTTTTTGATACCGCCCCAATACAACGTAGTAGAACCAGCCAATTGCTGGGCAACTTCCCGCGGAATAGTTTGAAGCGCTTCCACCACTTTGGATTTATCCTCATTCATTTCTTTAAATCCTTCACCGCCGACCAGGGTTGGATACCCGCTGCTGCCGCCATACATCCGGGGCAAGAGCATCACGAGAGGTTCTGTGATACCCATGCTGTAACTAAAAGCATAATCTTTATCAAGCCCGGTAGTTGATTTGGTGATTTTCCTGGTCGTGTCGGTTAAAGCTGAACTGCCGCCGCGTATGGTTTCCTTCTGGTATTCATAGGTGGAAAGAAGTCCCGTTGAATTGGTCAGCACACCCGTCAGCGCAGCCAGTACAGTAACGGGCAATGCAAAAGCAATGTGTTTCCATTCTTTGTTTTGTATCCAGCGGTAGAGGTAAAATGCCGTCATGATGGCGGCCATGATGAAAAAATAATAATCAATCTGCAGGTGGTTCATGGCAATGAGCGTACAACTGAAGATGGCGGTCAGTGCCGCGCCGATCCAATATTTCTTTTCATAAATAAGAATAATGGAAGCTAATAGGGCCGGCATATAGGCAATGCTCCACATTTTGGTGGCATGCCCCACACTGATGATAACCGGGTTATACGTGGCATAGGCAAAACCGATGGCTCCGGCAATAGCCACGTAGGGATTGATCCTTAGAACGAGACAAAGAAAATAAAAACAGATACAGGCTAAAAAGAAAAACTGTATGGGCTCGGGTAAATTCAAAGTCATGATCTTATGCACATAACCTGAAATATTCCAGCCCGAATTGCCCCCGATCTGGAAAGCAGGCATGCCGCTGAACACCGAATTGGTCCATAACGGGTATTTGCCATCATGTGTTTTGCTGTAGTCAACCGAATTCTGAATGGCTCCTTTCCAGTGTGTGATATCATGCTGGTTCAACACCTTTCCTTCAAAAGCCGGTTTACAATAAATAAATGATGTAATAATAAATAGGAGCAGGGCGACAGCATGCGGGAGTAATTTTTTCACCACCGGATTTTTCATACCAATTCTGATTTAAGCTGACAAAATAATACTATTTTGGTCTAAAATCCCGATGCGCTGGCTTTTATTTTTATCAAGACTTGCATTTATCTGCGGATTGTTTTTTATTCTTTCATTTACCCTGCTGATCAAAAATTGGCTGAACAGCCCCGAACTGGAATCCACGATCATTACCATCGGGTATGTGATGGGTATGATCGTGTTGCCGGTAACCGTTCTTTGTTACCTGGGCGTATTCATCGGAAAGAAGAAACTGGGGGAATATGTGCCGCTATGGCTGATCGTGGCGAATGTTTTATTTTTATTGTTTCTTGTTTATTTTATTTTTTATCTCAATGATCCATACTATCATCAAAAGTAAGCCTACGCGGCTTTTTATTGTCCTCGCCGGGATCTTCATCGCCAATGCACTGATCGCGGAGATCATCGGGGTGAAGATCTTTTCACTGGAAAAAACATTGGGGATTCAGCCATTGCATATTGTTCTTTTCGGGAATGATCTTTCTGTGAACCTCACGGCCGGTGTACTGCTATGGCCCGTTGTATTCATAATGACGGACATTATCAATGAATATTATGGCATGAAGGGGGTTCGTTTCCTGTCGTACCTGACCGCGGGACTGATTGCATTTGCCTTTATCGTTTTTTACGGCGCCATGAAACTGGTGCCGGCTGATTTTTTTATTACCAGCAAGCAGGGGAGCGGTGTGCCGGATATGGGAAAGGCCTATAACAGTGTGCTGGGCCAGGGTGGTTTTATCATCATTGGTTCGTTAACTGCTTTTATACTCGGCCAGCTGATCGATGTGTTTATTTTTCATAAGATCAAAAAAGTTACAGGGGAGAAAAGGATCTGGCTCCGGGCAACCGGCTCCACGCTGATCTCCCAGTTCATTGACAGTTTCGTGGTGCTGTTCATTGCCTTTTATATCGGAACCCGGGTGAACGCTTCGAAAAATGATTTTGTCTGGCCATTCAGTTTGTTCATCGCCGTTGGCGTGGTGAATTATATTTATAAGTTTATCGTGGCGATCGTGTTGACGCCGGTCATTTATTTTGTTCATCACCGGATCGAAAAATACCTCGGCCCCGAACAGGCTGCAGCGATGAAGAAGGCGGCGATGGGGG
>CAZQGZ010000135.1:0-9517 GCA_964592935.1 uncultured Chitinophaga sp.
ACCCGTTGTCATCAAACCGTTTCCGGCTTTCGGTAATGGTAAGATAATAATCATTGCCACGGGTAGTCCTTACATCAAAGAAGTAAGTCCTTCTTTTTCCAGCACGGATGCGCTTACTGTAAATGCTCTCCATTTTTTTGTCGTTGTTCTCGTACGCCACGTTGTAAGATTTTAGCAGTTAGAAAATAGCTTTGGTTGTTGCCCGAAGGGCTCCTTCTGAGAGGCTCACAAATATAGAGATGTTTTTGAAACAGCCAAACGAGTCGGGAGTCAATAGTCGGGAGTCTGGAGCAAAGGCTGATTATTTGCAATATATTTTTGGATCCTGTAACCAGGTCTATTGACTATTGGCTCCTGGCTCCCGACTATCTCCCTCTTCCTGCTGCCGGGCATATAACTCTGCGTAGTAACCTTTTTTATCCAGCAGTTCCCGGTGTGTGCCCTGTTCTACAATGGATCCATTCTCCAATACTGCAATCTTATCAAAATTGAAAAGGGAAAAGATACGATGGGTGATGATGATGGCTGTTTTACCTTCCAGGTATTCATTCAGGTTGCTGATGATCTCCTTTTCTGTTTTAGCATCCACTGCACTGAGGCAGTCATCAAAAATTACAAGTTTTGAATCCTTGATCAATGCACGGGCAATAGAGATGCGTTGTTTCTGCCCACCGCTGAGCGTTACACCCCGCTCCCCGATCATCGTCTGGTATTGATGGGTGAACCCGGTAATCTCTTTATCCACTACAGCCATCGCTGCTGCCTTTTCCACCCGTTGCTGATTGGCCGAACTCAGGCCAAAGGCAATATTGTTTTCCACTGTTTCGCTAAACAGGAAAACATCCTGCGGCACATAGCTCACCTGCTCCCTCAGCATTTTCAGGTTGAAGCTGCGGATATTTCTTTCATCCATTTCAATCGTCCCCGAAGTAGCATCATACATACGCAGCAGCAATTGTGCAATGCTGGATTTGCCGCTGCCCGTTCTTCCAACAATAGCAATCTTCTCCCCTTTTTTAATTTCAAGATTAAAATCCTTTAATGCATGAATGCCCGTGTGCGGATAAATAAAATTGATATTGGCAAACCGGATATTACCCTGCCATGCCGGCTCAGGGGCATTGGGTTCATTTTGAATAGCCGGTTTGGTATGCAGAAATTCATTGATCCTTTTTTGAGAGGCAGCCGCCCGCTGTATCATACTGGCCGTAAGACCGATGGCGCTAACCGGGAATGTGAGCATATTGATATACATCACAAACTCTACGATGGTGCTCAACTGCATATTGTGACTTCCGTTTATATAATACAGTCCGCCAATCATGATGGTGAATAAGGTGCTCAGCCCGATGAGGAGGGTGATAGATGGAAAATAGATGGCTTCCACTTTGGCAAGTCCCACCGCATTCTTTTTGTATTCTTCGCTGTTCCTGGAAAAGAAACCAAGCATTGCTTTTTCCTGACCGAATGATTTGATGACCCGTATGCCCGAATAGGATTCCTGTGCATTGCTGGTAAGATCCGACAACGAAGCCTGTATCTTCTCGCTCTTTTTATTGATGGTGTTGTTTACATAATAAATGGCAATGGCAAGAATGGGCAGGGGTATCAACACATAAAATGTCAGCTCCGCATCTCTTTTCAGCATAAAAAAAACGCTGAGAGAAATAATAGCGATCAGGTTGGCCAGGTACATAATGGCAGGACCGGTAAACATCCTTACCCGGCTCACATCTTCGGCAATACGGTTCATCAGGTCGCCGGTGTGATGGGTTTTGTAAAAAGCAGTATCCAGTTTTTGGTAATGCTGATATATTTCGTTTTTCTGGTCATACTCAATATGCCGGCTCATCACAATGATTGTTTGCCGCATCAGAAAAAGGAAAAAACCACGGAGCAGCGCCAGTATTAAAATAGTGATGCCGCAAAGCGCCACTATTTTCCCAACACTAAAATCATAACTTCCCAGCCAGGCGGTCAATTTATCTACCAGTGTATCATAATCCGGCCGTTTGGAAGGTGGTTTATAACCGGGTAATTTTTGCTGTACAAAATCTGTAATGAAACCAGTAACCTGCGGCGCCAGCACGTTGAAATAATTGGAAAGGAAGACGAATACAATACCGATGCCCAGCCGTATGCGATACTTCCAGAAATACTTGTTGAGGGCTTTGAGGTGTTTCAATGAAAGGTCTTTGTGTTCAAGATAGTTCAATGGATGCGGATTTATCCGCCGAAGCCCATTAAAAAGCCCAACTATGCTAAAGCTTCGTTGGGCGAAGGCGGAGAGAGAGGGATTCGAACCCCCGGACCTTTTGGGTCAACGGTTTTCAAGACCGCCGCATTAGACCGCTCTGCCATCTCTCCGCGGCAAAAATAGCCCGGCAGAGTCTATTGGCAAAATCGGATGTCCCCTGTTTTATTTTTCAATATAAACGCGTCTTCCGTTCAACCGGCTGAGCGAGTCAAGTATCCGGCTGGTATCACCGGCTGAAGCCGGTAAGATCATGAAAAGTTTGTATGAAACGGAATCCTTTGTTTCCATTTGTACATTCCATTGAAATGTTTTCAACCGGCCAAACCGTTCGAAGGCTCTTTTGGCATTGGAAATTTCAAGAACAAATTTTTGCATACCGGCAGGAGCCGCTGGTGTAAGGACAATAACGCTGTCTTTTTGATAAAGTACAGTGTCATTGACCGGATCCGTTTCTTCTTTTATTTTCTCCTGCCCGGAATTTTGTTTGTTTTTCTCTTTTGAACCTTTTGTCATTTTATAAACCATATAGCCACCCCAGACAGCCAGGGCCAGGCCGGCGATGACCAGGAGGATCACAACAGGCTTTTGCCATTTCATTTTGACCTTTCCAGAGTAAAAAATCTTTTTATAATCATTCTGAAATTCTCCTGCTGCCGGGGTTTCCTGTTTTTCGCGGGACGGGTGGTCTTTTGTTTTATCTTGTGAGCCGGGTTGAGGTGTCAACGCATATTCGCCGGATTTTATTTTTACAAGCGTACCGATGCCTTCAAATAAAAAAGGATTCCCGATATTTAAAAACTGTTGTGCAATCGCCAGGTGCGATTCCAGGTCGGCCGCTGCAAGGGCTTTTATTTTTCCCGTATGGTCTGCAATAAATTGAATAAGCTCCGGGCTTTGGCGGATGGAAATATTGCTTTCAAAAGAAACTCTTTCCAGGCCTGCCTGTTTTTCATGTTTATGGGAATCGGGATCTGCAGGGTGGAGTTCACTGACCAAAAAAGTTCCGATACCCGGTAAATCTAGGCGCTTATGCGTAAGAAGGAATTGTACCAGCAGGGGAGCTAATTTCAAAGCCTTGGCTTATTAAGAATGGAAAGATAGATATTTTGAACGTCGGATGCAACAGGAAAACTTAATTACCTTTTAACTTTGCCTCCCGGGCAATCACAGCTGCAACAGGCGGGTTCTTCCGGGTTCAGATTTATTATGCTTACAGAAGAAGAAAAAGGTTTTATCCGTTACTGGGAAAATAACCGGCAGCGAAAAAAAAGAATATGGCGGCAACTTTCGCTGGGTCTTCCCCTCGGCGTTGTATTGGTCATTGCTATTTCAGCCAACTTATTTTCCGGATGGTACAGGAGAGCCAACCTGGAAATGAAAAAAGAGCAATCATCGCTGGTTCTTGTTCTGCTGGCTGCTGCTATGATCATCGTGGCTTTTATCATTGTATTTTCGGTGCGGCATCGCTGGGATATGTATGAACAGCGTTACCGGGAACTGCTGAGCAGGAGAGAAGAGTCATGAATTTACCGGCTTTTGCAGCGAAACAGGAAATGGAATGGTCTTAAACCGGATTTAAATAAATTTACTGCATGAAAAAAATTTGTGTCGCCTTACCTTTTCTCCTGGCCATTTTTGCCGGGGACGGATGTATAAAAGATGCAGCCTGTAAAGACAAGACTGTACAAAGCGAACAGGCAACCATCATTAATTATGCCGCTACCAACGGGATCAGCGCTACGGCGCATAGCAGCGGGTTGTATTACCAGGTCACCCTTCCCGGAAGCGGTCCTTCTCCTACATCGGGATCAAAAGTTTTTATCAAATACACCGGCAAACTGCTCAACGGAACTGTTTTTGATACACAGACAACTAACCCTGTTTCTTATGGTCTGAACGGAATGATACAGGGTTTCCAGATCGGGTTACCACTGATACAGAAAGGAGGCAAGATCAAATTGATCGTACCCTCTTCACTGGGATATGGTTGTAATGGATTTGGCAACGTCCCCGGTAATTCGGTTCTCTTTTTTGATGTTGAACTTACTGACGTACAATAATAACCGAAACTACCTGCTGTAAAATCCCGACACTACGGTCGGGATTTTTGTTTGTTCAACTGAAATGAGACCCGGGAAAAAAGGGTGCCTGGCTGAAGAAAGGTTTGAAATAGTATTTTTGAATGTAAACGCTGCAACTTGATATACGAAGCCATATCAGTATTTGATATTTTTAAGATCGGGGTGGGCCCATCCAGTTCACATACGCTGGGTCCCTGGCGGGCAGCTCAGCGA
Organism: uncultured Chitinophaga sp.; assembly: GCA_964592935.1. Lineage (GTDB taxonomy): Bacteria > Bacteroidota > Bacteroidia > Chitinophagales > Chitinophagaceae > JJ008. The sequence continues at coordinate 4,552 of CAZQGZ010000135.1, forward strand.
TTTATAAATACATTGAAACAAAAAAATATTTTGTTTGATGTGACAGACGTGAAGGTTCTCCTCTACGGTTCATTGGCAAAAACAGGAAAGGGACACGGAACGGACATAGCGGTTCAACTGGGTCTTTGCGGCGATGACCCGGTCAGTTTTGCAGTGGATTCGATCCAGGCGAAGATCCATGATATCGCTGCTATGAAAAAGATAGTTTTGATGGGTCTTCATGAGGTTGATTTTAATCCCGGCGATGATATCGATTTTTTAATAACCGAATCGTTGCCGCAACATCCGAATGCGCTGACCTTTTTGGCCACTTTGCGCAATGGCGGTTCCCTGGCCGAAACATTTTATTCCGTTGGTGGCGGGTTTGTCATTAAGGAAGGTGAAGAAAGATCAGTGAAGGATACCAAGCAACTTCCTTTTCCCATAAATACCGCTGATGATATCCTGCACTGGTGCATTAAAACAGGATTACATATCCATGAGATCGTGATGGAGAACGAACATGCCTGGCGGGCTGATAAGGACATCCGGGAAGGCATACTGAATATTTGGCGGGTGATGAAGGAATGTATTTACCGGGGTTGCCACCGGCCGGGTTTGTTGCCGGGCGGATTGAATGTAAAAAGAAGGGCCGCTGAATTGAATAAAAAATTATTGGAAAATAAATCATACGCAGACTATGATTCCTGGATGGATGCCGCCCGATCGGGCGGTCATCAGTTTAAATATATCCTCGACTGGGTAAGTTGTTTTGCGTTGGCGGTGAATGAAGAAAATGCTTCTTTCGGAAGAGTAGTAACGGCTCCAACGAATGGTGCGGCAGGAGTTATCCCGGCCGTGCTGCAATATTTTCTCGCATTCTGTTCAGATCACTGCAATGAGTCCAATAAAGACGAAAAGATTATTCAATTCTTATTAACTGCGGGAGAGATAGGAAGTATTTTTAAAAAAGGAGCCACTCTTTCAGCTGCAATGGGAGGTTGCCAGGCTGAGATCGGTGTTTCATCGGCTATGGCTGCAGCGGGATTAACCGAATGTATGGGAGGCACTCAACGGCAGGCTATGATGGCAGCCGAGATAGCTATGGAACATCATTTGGGCATGACCTGCGACCCCATCGGGGGCCTGGTGCAGGTGCCCTGCATAGAACGAAACACCATGGGAGCCATTAAAGCGATCACTGCTTCGCAGTTAGCATTGCAAAGCACTCCTGATTTTGCCAAAGTTTCCCTTGACGCTGTTATTAAAACGATGTGGGATACGGCGAAAGACATGAACTTTAAATACAAGGAAACCGCGGATGGAGGATTGGCGGTACATGTACCTCTCAGTCTGCCGGAGTGCTGAAAGACTTTTAGAAAAATTTCATTTATCGCGTACCTGCACCCATTTCAAACAAACCGGTCTTCCAACAGCAATCCGCTTTCCGGTATCTGTAAGTAACCCGGTGTTAATATTTCTTTTAAAAATTACGATCTCATCGCTGTTCTGGTTACACACCAATAAAAACTTACCCGTCGGGTCAAAATTGAAATGGCGGGGTTTTTCACCCAGTGTGTACTGATGATCAACCAGGGTGATCATGCCTGTTTTTGCATCAATGGAAAAAATGGCAATGGTATTGGAAAAACCCCGGTTACTGCAATACAAGAATTTCCCGTCCGGTGATACATGTATGTCGGCGCTTCCTGCGGGGCCTTTATACGTTAATGGCAGTGCTGATATGCTTTGAATGGAATGCAGGTCTCCATTCCCAAAATCACGGAAGACTTCCACCGCACCGATGAGTTCTTCCACTAGGTAAACATATTTTCCGCCGGGGTGAATGTCGATATGACGGGGACCCGTGCCCGCTGATACGGCGGCATATTTCAGTTTGGAAGGAATAACTTTCCCCGTCCTTCCATCAAAACGATAGGTCATTATTTTATCCATACCAAGATCCGGAACAAACAAGTCCTGGTTATTTTTCTTCAGGTAAACGGCATGCACATGCGGTGATCTTTGCCGGGTTGTATCCGGCCCGGATCCCTCATGCTGTACTACCTGTTGGGCTTTCCCGATTTTACCATTGGGTGTTACCGGCAGGATGGAAAAATTCCCGCTGCTGTAATTGCCGGCAATAACCCATTTGCCGGTTTGGTCAACCGTGATATAACAGGGATGGTTTCCTTCGGAAGATTGCCGGCTGAGCGGAGTGAGTATGCCGGTTTTACGGTTGATTGAAAAGGATGATACTCCTCCGCCTTTTCCGGTACTGTCACCGTTTTCATTCACAGCATATACAAATTTCTGATTGCCTGAAACCGTGAGGAAAGAAGGATTGGAGGTTTTTACATGACTCACTTCTTTGGCTGATCCATCCCCGCTGTTGAACCGGAACACATAAATGCCTTCACTTTTTGGTGAATCATAGGTGCCAATCAATAAGAAATATTCCTGCCCGGCCGTATGAAGCGAGAAGAAAAATATGGTTAATAGAATAAAACAGCGCTTCATAAAATGAATTACAGTGGTGTAATATCCTTTTTTCAATTGATTTTAACAAACCGGTACCTGCAGAAAAGGGGTTTGGCACAGTCTTATCATTGTTTAACCCGTGATCTTACTTTGAAACTTAAAAAAAAATAAAACCATGAAAAAGATCTTTACCCTTTCCGTATTTGCATGTATGGTGGCCATCTTCCTGCAAAGCTGTGTCAAAGATGGTTATATCGGAATTAATGAAAACTACTGGCTGTCCAAAGAAAGAGGACAGGTAGTGTACAGCGACAGTTATTGCAATTATTTTGTAGTGGAAACCAGTCATGGCTATACCATCATCCGCAGTTTTGATGGTTACAAACCGTTTGAATCAAGTATTGTGTATGGTGACTTCAGTTACAGGGGAACCCGGGAAATTTACAACCGCTCCACCGGCAATACTTTTTACGGAACGATCACGGATTACTGGCTTACGTATGCAGAGGCACAGGATGCACTGGATTATTATTGCCCGCTGAAGACGGGAAAAGGGACAAGGGAATTCGTAAAGACAAAATAAAATATTTCAGAGACTTTTTGCAAAGTCAGCCAAACTGGTTACCGGTTTTCCCAACTCGTTCCAGGTTGGCTGGCTTTGCATTTTTTCCGGGTATTTGTTCAGGGCTTCACAGATATGCCAGGCGTAATTGAATTTTTGAACAAAGTTCCCGAGGAATTTCATCAAGCCCATGGGAACTTTCATCGTTGTGAGCCTGGCTTTTTTATAATTGGTGATTAATATTTTTACAGCTTCATCAAATGTAAAGGACTCCGGTCCCTGGATCATATATTCTTTGTTTTCCTTGCCTGCAATTTCAAACGAACGGGCTACCTGACGTGCATAATCCGATGCAGCAATAAACCACATGGGCGCCAGCGATCTTCCCATCATAGCCACTTTATTTCCCCGCATCACCTGGTAAGGAAATGTTTCCATAAAGGTGGAAGGGTAGAAGATGGTATATGGAATACCGGACGCTTTTATTTTATCAACAGCACCCTGTTTCACCCGGAATGCCCACCAGCTGAATCCATTCATGCCTTCATAAAAATGAACGAGGGAAGAAAGATAAGACAACCTTTTTATACCGGTTTCCTTTGCAACAGAAATGATGTTTTCCATTCCTTCCCGTTCTGCTTGCGGGTCTTTTTCCTTGGATGACTGCTCAATCGATAAGTTCATATAAACTGCATCCATTTGTGCAAATGCTTTGACCAGCGAGGATCTGTCAAATACATCTCCCTGGATAACATGTGCTCCGGGAAACATATGCAGTGTTCTGGAAATATTCCTGGCGAGCATCGTAACTTCAAAACCGGACCGCATCAGTTCAGTGGCTACCGGTTTGCCGAGCATGCCTGTAGCTCCGATGAAAAGTATTTTCATGCTGGAAGTTTTTGAAGAGAATGAAGTATCCGATGATATGTTTCATCTTCAGTTAGTGGTTGAGGAACAAAAACAGACCCGGTTACTTTTTCATATAACTCAATATATCTTTTTGAAATAGTGTCCACCCATTCATCACTCATCGCGGGAACCACTTGTCCTTCCTTGCCCATAAAATTATTCGAGATCAGCCATTCCCTTACAAATTCTTTACTTAATTGTTGCTGCCGTTCGCCCTTTTCCTGCCGGTCCTCAAAACCGTCTGCATAAAAATACCTGGAACTGTCCGGTGTGTGAATTTCGTCCATCAGGTAAATGGTGTCACCGATCTTCCCGAATTCGTATTTGGTGTCCACCAGGATCAATCCTCTTTTTGCGGCAATTTTTTTTCCCAGGGAAAATAACATTAAGGCATAGTCGCTTAAAATTTTCCATTCATCCGCTGTTGCCAGTCCTGAATGGATAATTTCTTCCGCTGAAATATCTTCATCATGTCCGGCTGCCGCTTTGGTGGAGGGTGTAATGATGGGTTCGGTGAAAAAATCATTTTCCCGGAGGCCGTCAGGCATTTTTACACCGCACAATATTCGTTGCCCTGAATCATAGGTTCTCCAGGCATGGCCGGTGAGGTTGCCCCTGACCACCATTTCGATCCTGAAGGGGTTACATTTTTTACCAATGGACACATTCGGGGCGGGTATATCCAGCAACCAGTTGGGACAAATATCCCTGGCAGCTTCCAGCATATACGCAGCGATCTGGTTCAGCACTTGTCCTTTGTAGGGTATTTGCCGGGGTAAAATAACGTCAAATGCAGAGATCCGGTCGGAGGCGATCATGACCAGCCAGCGGTCACCGATCGTATAAACATCCCGGACCTTACCCCTGTAAAAAGCCGTTTGATTTGGAAAGTGATATGCAGCCATATTCCGAAAGTAAGAAGGGGAAAAAGACCGGCCAATCCGGGCCGCCCCAAGATTTCAACAATTTATTCTTTTAGCTTAAAAATTAAATTTTTAGATAAAGTCTACAATGCTTATTTTAAAGTCAAATTCC
>CAZQGZ010000136.1:0-9474 GCA_964592935.1 uncultured Chitinophaga sp.
ATTTTTTTATTTCTTTTTTCCTGTATCTTTATTTATTTACTATGTCAAAAGATAAAATACTCGTCATCGGCGCTTCCGGGCAAATAGGAGTGGAACTGACACTGGCATTAAGGAAGATCTATGGTAATTCCAATGTGATTGCTTCTGATCTTCGCGAAGAAAATGAATTACTCAAAGGTACCGGCCCCTATGTCAGCCTGGATGTGATGAATAATGAAATGCTCCATGTACAGGTCATCCGCCAGGGTATCACCCAGGTCTACCTGCTGGCAGCTATTCTTTCCGCCACCGGCGAAAAAAATCCCGGGCTGGCCTGGAACCTGAATATGCAGAGCCTGCTGAATGTGCTGAACATTGCAAGGGAGGAGAAGCTGAATAAAGTTTTCTGGCCTTCTTCCATTGCGGTATTCGGACCTACATCACCCAAACAAAATTGCCCGCAGCAAACGGTCATTGAACCCACGACAGTTTATGGTATCAGCAAATATGCCGGTGAATTCTGGTGCAATTATTTCCATATGAAATATGGAGTTGATATAAGAAGCATCCGGTATCCCGGCCTCATATCCTATAAGTCTGCTCCCGGTGGCGGCACCACCGATTATGCGGTTGAAATTTTTCACAAAGCCCTTGAAGAAAAAAAATATTCCTGTTTCTTAAAAGAAGATACCTACCTGCCCATGATGTATATGCCGGATGCTATCAGGGCTACGATCGAACTGATGGAAGCTCCGGCTGATAAGATCCAGGTCCGTACTTCTTACAATGTAGCTGCGATGAGTTTTTCACCCAAACAAATTTCTGCCGAAATCGGTAAGCATATTCCCGGGTTTACTGTTTCTTACCGGCCCGATTACCGCCAGGCCATCGCTGAAAGCTGGCCGCAGAGCATTGATGATTCCGTGGCAAGAAAGGAATGGGGATGGAAAGAAGAATTTGACCTCACTGCTATGACAAAGGATATGCTGGAAAACCTGCCTGCCGGCAGGCAGGTTTGAAGTAATGAGTCGGTCGCCGGGAGTCGTTAGTCAACGATCCCGTTCTTTACCGCAAACATGACAAGGCCCGCTGTATTGCGTACGCCAATCTTTTCAATTAACCGCTGGCGTATTCCTTCTACGGAACGGGGACTCAGGAAAATTTCTTTGGCAATTTCGGCGGCCGTTTTTTCCTCGCAGATCATTTTCAAAACTTCCTGTTCTCTTTCTGTCAGGTCAATGTTCTGGTTGAAAGATGGTTTCAGGTTATTTTTCAGCACTAATTTCTTCAGCAGCGCTTTATTGACCACGTCGTTGAAATAATAACCGTTCTCATACACCGCATAAATCGATTTTATGATTTCATCCGGCTCGGCATTTTTAAGCAGGTATCCGTTGGCCCCGTTTTCCATCAGGTGAATGATGAATTTATCGTCTTCGTACATGGTAATGACCAGCACCTTGATAGCCGGGTATTTTTTCCGGACCTGTTTGGTGGCTTCCATCCCGTCCATAACGGGCATTTTAAGATCCATCAGGATCACGTCCGGGCTGTTGGTCTCGAGTGTTTTCAGCAGGTCTTCTCCATTATCCGCTTCGGCAATGATCTCCATATTATCATCAGCAGAAAGCCCGACTTTCAGCCCGTCGCGGTAAATTTTATAATCATCTGCGATAGCGATTCTTATTTTACTCATCAGTATTTGTTTTAACCGGGATATGAATATTGATATGGTAGCCTTCGCCACCGCTGTCGAAATGGATGGTTCCTTTCAGCAAGATAATGCGGTTCTGGATATTTTTTAATCCCAATCCTTCTTTTTGATAGCGGAGTTCCTCAAACTGTTCCTGCGTGAGGCCGTCTCCGTTGTGAAAAAGGACCAGGTCCAGTTTATTTCCCCGCAGGGATGAACTTATCCTGAACTGGGTGGCATTGGCGTATTTCAGGATATTGTTGATCAGTTCCTGCACCATCCGGTACATGCTGATATCATCATCGGGGTTGGTTGTTTTGTAATTATCATCCAGTTCGGTCGTCGCATGCATCATGGTGCCTTCCGTGATCTTGCGGACAAAATGCCGGATGGCTTCATTGAGGCCGAATTCTTTGAGGATATTGGAATGCAGGTTATGGGAAATACCCCGCACTTTTTGAATCACATCATTCAGCAGTTCTTTGCCTTTCCCATACAATTTTTTGTCTTTTTCGTCGAGGTTTTCTTCTTTGATGCCCAGCAAATGCAGTTTGGCCGAAGAAAGAATGGCACCCACTTCATCATGCAGGGTTTCGGCTATGCGGTGACGTTCGGTTTCTTCGCTTCTTACCGCGGCTTCAATTAACTGGTTTTGCTGCTGTTCCCGGAGCTTTTCCATGGCAGCCCGGTGCTGGTTTTTCTTGCGCTGGTTAAAAAGAACTGCCAGCAATACACTGACCATCAGCAAAAGCATGACAGCAATACCGATTATTACAATGAATTGTATATTATAACTGTCTTCTTGCGGCATAAAAAGCTTTTGTAATGAAAAGACACAGGATAATAAAACTGATATTATGGATATTCCAGATATGCTGGGCGAAAAATGTATAATTCCTGATCAGGTAGGTAAAGAGCAGGAATATGGTAAAATTCACGGCTTCATAAATGCTGAGTCCCGTAACGATCCAGAACATCGGTTGTTTTCTCAAACTTTCATTTTTTTCCTGGTTAATGGAGTTTAAATAAAAATAAATACAGTAAAACAGTAACACAACTGCCTCGGCTGTAAACAGCCTGCTGCTGAACATATTGACAGGCGATTCAAGGAATAAAAAATTGAGCAGAACAAAAACCAGGAAAAAGATCAAAATTATTTTCAGGAGCAGTTTAATTGATTCCTGGCCATTCCGGATGAAATAAAATGTAAACAAGGTTACCCTCACCGCGGAAAGGATATTATACTCGATCGTATTGTTTTGCAGGAGAAAAGGAAAATCCTTTGTATCAAAATAGTCAGGTAAAAAAGTGAGTACAACTATAATAGTATTTAAGACCAGTGAGATCCAGAGATAAAAAATTATTTCTTTGACCCGGGGCCTGTTGATCTTATAAAAAACAAGGACCAGGAGGGGAAAAAATAATGCCCATACCTCAGACATGGATAATATTTTTTGAAGAAAGGCATTCATTTACTTGTCATTTATTCTGCCGGGTTTCTGGTTAGAGTGTCACAAATATTTATTCCGGAAGCCTTGTCCGGTTTTTGATATAAAAAAACAAAGCCAGTCAATTTGTTTATGCGGCAGGGGAAATCATTTTGCGACGTCCCCTGCCGGGTATAAATTAATTCTCCTCAGGCTTCCCGGGAGGTATCGGATTTGTTTCCGTAGGGAAATCTGCCATTGGCGCTAATGCGACATTGGGAGTTATGGTAAAAACGAGATTGCCCTTTGCGCCTTTTGCAGGAGTAAGCAGCAGGTATGCAAAAGGATGAAAAGGTTTGTTTTGGTTATTATCCACGTGAAGATATTTCAGGTTTATTTCGTTGTCCCCGACATAGATATCTTTCGTATCAATAAAAGCGGGGTTACCTTCCGGTAGTAATTCAAATGGAGTTGTCCCTTCTCCAAAATCTTTATGATTCTTGGCAGGGTAGGCCCATAAAGTTATTGCGGTTGGATTTTTCAGATCATCAAACCGGGGCTTAAAAATAAAAAGCTTTGCATTCTGGGGATTTTTTTCATAGTTGCGGATGGTAGTTGTATCCAGCCGGTATTGTTTAAATGTTATTGCGTTTACAGATTGGGTTCCACCAGGTTGGTCTTTGGATCCCGCTGAATCCTTGTTGCCCTTTGGCTCATCTTTTTTACCCTTATTGTTGCAGGATGCAATTACCAGGAGCATGATAAATGGTAAAAGTTTTCCCGGAAGCGATGTAAAAAAATAAAAGTTCTTTTTCATGATTTTTGTTTTTTTTTAAAAAATAATTATTGAAAAATTCTTCGGGCAGGATCAATCAGGAACTAAAATAGGCTGCTCCCCGGAACTTTCAAAGAGCAAAAAACAAGATTAGGTAGATACTCTTATTCTTTGCGTAGTTCTACGCAGCCATGGATATTTAAACAGAATGATCATGGTTTATTCAGTTTATATCATGCCGGATGTTCGCTTTTACCTATTACCGGTTTGCGGCTCCTGTAAAGAGCAATGGCCAGTAATATACAAAACACAACAAAGCTGGCCTGGTATATTCTCATCATTAACATCGCAAAGGAATAATCTTTGCCAGGCGCATTATCAAACATCGGGTAAATAAATAAGAAAATAAAAAAGGTGATGGCCTGGTAGAGGCATACGGCGGCACAGACCATAAAGGACGGGTGCTTAAGCCTGTTGGTCTGTCCTTCCTCGAGGATGGTATGAAAAAAGTACAACAGGCAGAAGGCCATCAGGACAATACTTCCTGCCGTAAAGTGGAGGGTGCTCAGTTTATAAGGCGGTTCCCGGAAGGCAAAATTGCAAAGTACCAGGACGAGGTATACAGCCAGTATAATCTTTAATATGATCGTGTGCCTGTATTTCCAGGTTTGGATGATATACAGGCTGAAAAAAATAACCATGACCAGTGAATGCAGGTTATAATATATATTATTGCCCCTGATGTTCATCCAGGATGGAACAAGATCATAATATTCAATGACAAAAACAGCGAGGAAATTCAGGATAAACGCAGAAACAGTATACAAACTCAGCCATTTCAGATCGGGCCCTTTTGGTTTGAATACCAGCATTACAATCAGAGGTATGAGCAATGCCCATACCTCTGACCAGTTCAGTAAAAATTGAAATAGGTTCATTCCGGATTATTGCTGACTGAATCTTTGGAATCTGTACTGGCTGGATCAATAATAAAAGGAGTGATCGATTCCGTCGAATCCGTACCACAGGATTCACAGGTAGGTGGCGGCGGACAGGCGTATTTGGGACAATTCGGGCAGGGTGGGCAGGGAAGGGGATTCTTCAAATAAAAAATAGTCGTATTGTTTTCCCCGGTACCATTGATATCAAAAGCCAGGAAACTGTAATGCGTAATGGGATCTGTATAGGTATAAGGGATCATCTGGAGAAACCGGAGACTGTCATTTATCTTACCGTCTTTTTTTACAATATTCAGATCTGACAACCTGATCGGGTTGGTACCGGTAAATATGTATTCCGACAGGTTAATATGTTTTTTGTTACAGGTATCCACCGCCGTTAATTCCGTCAGGCTTCCGTCGATAAATGTGCCATCTTTTCTCTGGCCGATTGCATAAACCCTGAATCCGGTACCCGGAAAAGCATAGGCCGTTTTGAACCTTACAATCATCATATAATCAGCACTGGAGGAATCGGTAAATCCTTTTTTAACCCAATTCTGAACCTGTGCCTTTGTAAGTTTTACACAAGTGGGGTATGCAGGTTTTTTCCCGGATTTGCAGGATGAAATAACGGATACGAAAATGAGGGTAATGGCAAATGGCAAAAGCCAGATGTTTGCTTTAGATGCATGTTTGCTCTTTTGCATAATTGGTTGGTTTAGGTAGTTAAAAAAACCGGAAGGGAGTTTTCAGCAGGCAGGAGAAATCTTTTACTAAAATAGGATGCAATCCTGAACTTTCAAAGCATCAAAAACAAATTGCGTATATCCTCCTTTGCAGGACGTAGTTGTACGGAGCTGCCCGGCACAGGCACGTAATGCCATGTCATTTTACATCGTTTTAACGTAGATACTCGCGTAATAAAGTAGTACTACGCTGAACAGCGCACAAGCATTCCCACGCAATTGTTAAAGCATTTTAAAGGTTTATTTACCCTATCCGTTTTTTACGCATTTCCTACCTTGTTTCCGGGTCATCGCTGAAACAAAATTGTGTCATAAATCATTTGTTATGACACGCTTCATCCTCATCAGCAGTTTCTTCCTGGCCATGTTCACGTCCTGTTCTTTTTCCGCTCACGCAGGAATAAAAAAATCAGTTACGGTAACCGTAAATGAATACAATGAAACCGGTAATAGTGAGAATTCTGAACCGGGCCCATCTTCTAAAACTTTACCCAATGTACCTGTAACCAAAACGGTTCCCCCTGTACACCCGGAAGAAAAAGGTCATACCCCCAAACTGGATGAACTGCCCCATATTCACCATTTTCATAAAGAAAGAGTGAAGAAAGTGAAACGTCATCATAAAAAAGTCTGGACCATCAGTATGTTATTGCTGGTGTTATGCCATGTTTCGATTTTGATCATGGCCTATATGCATGTAACCCCGCACTGAGAAAAGAAAAATCAAAACCTTACTATGGTAAAATGGTCAAATAATTTTAAAGGAAGTTCAAGGATCTCCACCCCGGTTACCACCGCACGGGGTGGTCCTGTTTTGCACCAGTCTTTAAATGATTCCAGCTGCTCCGGGGTGCCAGTGATCAGGATATGAACATTTCCGTCACGAAGATTTTTAACCAGGCCGGTCAATCCCAGTTGAATTGCTTTTTCTTTGGCGCTTTGCCTGAAATATACGCCCTGTACTTTGCCGGAAACGGTGATGGATATTGTCTGAAGCATGGGATCAGAATTCAACCAGGTTTACTATTTCTTCCAGGTATTGCTGATCGGTACTGTTAAACTGGTTGTATTCACTGCTGTCAGCATCCAGCACGGCCACTACTTCATTATTTCTTATCACCGGTACTACAATCTCCGACCTGGATAAGCTGCTGCAGGCAATATGACCCGGGAATTTTTCAACATCGGGAATGATCAATGTGGAACCAAGTTCCCAGCAGGTTCCGCAAACACCCCTTCCTTTTTTTATCCTGGTACAGGCCACCGGACCCTGGAACGGGGCCAGGACCAATTCATCATTTTTTACCAGGTAGAAGCCAACCCAAAGCCATCCGAATTGCTCTTTAAGTGCGGCCACTACATTGGCCATATTGGCCACCAGGTCGGTTTCTCCTTCCAATAATGCCCTGACCTGGGGAATCAACGATTGATATTGCTCCGCTTTATGACCGGTTATGATTTGAAGGTCTTCTGCCATGGGACAAAGGTAAAGTTCTTTTGAAACAGATAATAAGTACAGAAGGCGGCGGGAGAGTGATCATGGATTTGCAAAAAATAATCTTCATTTTTCTGGTATGCAGATGCATTTAAATGAAATGAAGTTGTAATTTTATTGCCCCCATTAATAACTTCATTGTTCTGAACATTTTAAAATTACACAACCATGGCCACTAAAAAAAAATCAAAAAAACCTGCCCGCCGTGCGGGGAAGAAAGCAAAACCTGCTAAGAAAAGAAAGCAAGCCGTAAAAAGAAAAGTTGCCCGTAAAAAAACCCCTGCCAGGAAAAAAGCAGCGCAGCCAAAAGCAAAACGTAAGCCGGCTCCCCGTAAGAAAGCAGTACCAAAAAAAACAGTAAAGAAAAAAGCAGTAAAGAAAGCCGTTAAGAAAGCTGTTGTCAAAAAGCCTGCTCCTGCAAAACCAAAAGCAAAGGCAAAATTAATTCCGGCAATAAAAACAAAAGCAATCGGGCAAGCTGCTGTACCGGTAAAGGTCGAAGAAGTGAAAGAAGAATTTATTTCCCCGGTCGGTCCTGTTGAAGTAACAGAGGCCAATTTTACCGTGGACGAAAATAATAATGGTAATCCCGGATCGGGAAATGCATAAGAATACGTTCAGATCATGGGATGAACATTCATGAAGCGAAAAGCCGTTCCTGCATTTTGTTCGGAACGGCTTTTTATTTTTTATTCTGCAGTATAAAATTAATCTTTTGGGTTTGTCTTAATCGGATCCTTTACCGGTACTTGTACAGGTTCTTTGACCGGTTCTTTGACCGGTTCCGGAATGACAAATGGACCTGTTCCGGGCTGCATCATGGAGAATACGGTTGCCCGTTGAGGTATGTTAACCCGGCTCCAGTTGGAAAAATCCAATGAAGGAAGGGCCAGCCTCCTGTAATTAATGACCAGCAGCGGTCTAAGATTTTCGTCTTCAAATTTTGGAGAAGCGAATAATTGCCCGGATGCTGTTTCCTCCCGGTCATTATTTTCAGAACTGATCATAAAACCGTTATTACCCTCGCGAAGCATTTTCTTGACCAGTTTTGTGACATCAACATTAACGGGATAATTTTTCTTTTTAACCTTAATCAGTTTCCGGACCTGTATTAATGAATCGGATATTGGCTGGTTGATCCACCGGGTTGACGAATCTTCCCAGTTTTCCAAAACCCTTCTGACAACGAACTTTCCCGGTCTCTCTGCATCATTCTTTGAAAAAGACACCTGTAATGGAAATAAAATCAATTCAGCAGAAACGATCAGCGAAGGATCTTCCACGATAAATTCAGGGATATAATCATAATTGAATTTCAAAAGGGAACGGCATTCCAGTTGCCTGCCGCTATCGATCCAGTTGGCTGCGCCGATCACCGGCGACATTTCACCAGCCCGGTCAGCCAGCAGGTTACTGACCAAAACACTTTTGGATGGAAGATCGCTTCTTAACATTACCGAATTGTTGATATACTCCCCGGAATAATATTGGGCAAATGTTGCAGTTGAAGAAAACAAGAGCAACAAGCAACACATAAAAATTGATTTGCTTGGTTTCATAAATCCTGTTTAATATCAGATATAGGAGTTAACTGAACTTGCGAAAACGATTGAGTAAATTAATTTAGAGTAATATTATTTTCGTTTTCAACTGTTCCAAATCTCCTGATTTCGTTATACAGTGTATCCCGTTCAACAGGGATCCGGTTTACCTGCCTGATCAGGTTAACCAATTCATCGGTTGTCATGGAAGGATTCTGTTCTTCTGCGCCTGCCATACTGTATATTTTGGTGGTATCGTCGATCGTTCCATCTATATCATCCACGCCGAATGAAAGGGAGAGCTGGGCCTGTTGCCGGCCCAGCATGGGCCAGTAGGCTTTGATATGCGGGAAATTGTCTAAATAGATCCTGGCAACCGCATACATTTTCATGTCTTCGATCAAAGAGCATTCAGCAATATGGCTCATATCATTATCCTTGTTCCGGAACTTCAACGGGATAAATGTATTGAAGCCCCCGGTTTGATCCTGGAGATCTCTTAACATTCTCATATGATCGATCCGGTGCTGATAATTTTCAATATGGCCATACAGGATAGTGGCATTGCTGTGCATCCCCAGTTTGTGTGTCACTTCATGTATCTTCAACCACCCCTCGGTACCGACTTTATCCGCACAGATCTTTTCCCTTATTTCTGCATCAAAGATTTCAGCGCCACCCCCGGGTATGGAATCCAATCCCGCTTCTTTTAAATAGGTCATTCCTTCTTCCACATTCATCTTTGCCTTGCGGAACATATAATCCAGTTCCACCGCAGTGAATCCTTTTATGTGAAGCCCGGGGCGATGGGCTTTAATTTTACGAAGCAGATCCGCAAAGAATTCCAGGTTCATTTTGGGATGCACGCCTCCAACAA
>CAZQGZ010000137.1:0-9433 GCA_964592935.1 uncultured Chitinophaga sp.
CAAGGGCGGCTTTGTGTTTGTTCATGCCCTGCTCCATTTTCTTAAAAATATTTTCAGTTACCACGATCCCATCATCCACTACCAGCCCGGTGGCCAGCACAATGGCCAGTAAGGTCAGTACATTGATGGAGAATCCGGCTAAATACATGATAAAAAATCCGCCGATCAGTGAAACCGGGATATCGATCAGCGGGCGTAACGCAATGGTCCATTCGCGGAAAAAAAGAAATATGATCAGTACGACCAGTATGATGGCAATGGCGAGGGTATCTTTTACTTCCCGGATGGCTTTTCTGACAAAGCTGGTTCGGTCATATCCCACTTCCAAAAGGATATCGGGGGGCATATCTTTTTTGATCTCTTCCACTCTTTTATAAACTTCATCTGCAATCTCGATCTGGTTGGATCCGGGTTGTGCAACCACACTGATATTCACGGAAGGGACATTGTTTTTGCGCGAAGAGGTTTCCTCGTTATCGGGACCCAGCATCGCTTCGCCCACGTCTCTGAAACGAATGATCGCTTCGGGGCTTTCCCGGATGATGAGGTTTCTGAAATCTTCTTCCGTGGTCAGTTTGCCATAGGTCTTCACGATCAGTTGCGTGGTATTTCCGCGGATCTTTCCCCCGGGCAATTCAATATTCTCCCGGTCCAGCGCCTGCCGGATATCATTGATCGTCATTTTATATGCACCCAGCCGGGAAGGATTGATCCATAAGCGCATGGAATAACGTTTACCTATAACCGAAACTGAACTGACACCGGGAATGGTTTGTAATCTTTCCTGCACCACGTTCTCCGCAAAATCAGTCAGGTCAAGCAATCCTTTTTTCTGGCTCTGGATCTGCATGAACATGATGGGATCCGAATCCGAATCGGCCTTGGTAACGATCGGGGGGGCATCGATATCCTGCGGCAGGCTGCCAATGGCCTGTGATACTTTATCACGTACATCATTAGCCGCTTTCTCCAGGTCTACGTTCAGGTCGAATTCAACCGTAATACCGCTGGAGCCCTGGGCGCTGTTGGAAGTGATATTCTTCACGCCCTGTACCCCGTTAATGGCTTTTTCAAGCGGCTCTGTGATCTGCTGTTCAATAATATCAGCGCTGGCGCCGACATAAGAGGTGCGCACACTGATGACAGGCGGATCAATAGCAGGATATTCGCGGACACCAAGAAATTTATAACTGATTGCTCCAAATACGATGATCACAATGGAACAAACCATGGCGAAGACCGGGCGTTTTAAACTGAGCTCAGATAAATTCATGATGTGAGTGGTGAGTGGTGAGTGGTGAGTGGTCAGTTTTCAGAACTGAACTTACCCGCCAATCATTCCACTCAACAATTTGAATGATTTAATAATTGAGAAAAATTGAAAACATCCAGTTTGGTGTGTTTAAGTTCTAAAAACACAGCATTAAATTTTAAGATTAAATAAAAGTCCTCTTAAAAAAATTAAATGAATGTTTGAACTTTCAAGTCCCCACTCACCACTCGCCACTCCCCATTCACTACTCACCACCCACTTTCGTCACCTTCACTTCTGCATTCGGTTTCAGAAACAACAAACCCGTTGTGATCACGGTATCTCCTTTGTTCAGGCCGGTCAGCACCTGTATGTTGGTTGAATCCCTGACCCCGGTTGTGATCTCGGTTGATATGGCTTTATTTCCCTTAAACACATAAATCAATTTTTTTCTGCCCTGCGGAACAATGGAATTGGTAGGGATCATCAGGGCATTTTCATTTTTACTTAAAACAATTTTGACACGTGCAAAGGCACCGGGAATCAGTTCCGGGTCATTCCCTTTTACCAAGGCTCTTACGGCAAGGCTCCTGGTATTTTCCTCAATGGCGTCTTCCGTCGCCAGCACGGAAGCGGAAAAATTTTTTTGTGATCCATCAATGGTGAATTCAACCATCTGACCGTTTTTGATGGTGGCTCCGTATTTTTCGGGTATATTGAATTGCAGTTTTAACTGGTTCACCTGGCTGATCGTTGTGATGGTTGTTGCCGGGGTGACATACGAGCCCGGGCTGATATTTTTTAATCCCAGTTTGCCGCTATAGGGGGCATAAATATTCAGTTTGGTCATATTGGCCCTTATTTCTCCCATTTGGGCATTGATGATTCCCATATCAGCCATGATATTATTTACCTGCAGCAAAGTCATATCATAATCCTGCTGGCTGATACCCTGTATCTTTAAAAGTTTTGCTGATCTTTCTTCAGTTTGCTGGGCAATCTTAAGCTGGATCTCCGATTTTTTGAGTTGAACTTCAAGGCTTTTCATCCGGGCCTGCAGATCGCCATCATATAGTTTGGCAAGCAATGTACCCTTGCCAACGATGGCGCCTTCCCGGACATTCAGCGCAACCAATCTTCCCGAAACCTCCGGGTGTATTTCAGTGGATTCATAGGCCAGTATCGATCCCGGGATCTCAATATCGGCGCTGAGTTCTTTTTCTGAAACGATCATGGCTTCCACCGGTAATGGTGGTTGTTTACCGCCTCCACCCTGTGAAGGTTGGGAAGGATTTTTTTTATCCTTGCTGCCGCAGGCATTGAGTAAAATAATGATGGCAATAAAGAGGAACAGTCTTTCACGCTTCACGGTGGTGGTATTTGGCTTTAAATATAATTCCTTTTTGCCGTTGAAAAACTGATTCCGGCTTGTTTTACTCAAAAGGACGTCCGGGGCAAATGAATGTCATGTTTTAGGGATAAGCGTATGTTTTATCCGGTTAGACTTATGCAGCAGGTCCTGTTTTTCTTGACTCATCACCGTTACATGTCCCATCTTTCTGCCCGGCCTGGTTTCTTTTTTGCCATATAGATGTACAAAGGCATTTTCTATGCCGAGCACTTCCTCCAGTCCTTCAAACTTTACATCGCCCCGGTATCCATCAGCTCCGATGATATTGACCATGATGGAGGGAAGAATATGATCCGTATTACCCAGCGGGTACCCTAGCATGATCCTCCATAACATATCAAACTGTGAGCAGTAATGTGCTTCGATGGTATGATGTCCGCTGTTATGAACCCGGGGTGCCGTTTCATTTACCAGCACATCTCCGTTTTTATCCACGAACATTTCTACGGCAAAGATTCCCGGTGATCTGAAATTGCGGACCACGGCCAGGGCAATGGCTTCCACTTTATAGAGAGTTTGTGTGCCCAGTTCAGCAGGGCAGAGCTGGTAATCGAGTAAGTTCAGCGCCGGGTCAAATAACATTTCAACGGGAGGGTATAAAGCGGTTTCTCCCTTTTCATTGATCGCGATCATTTGTGCGATCTCCTTATGAATCGCCACTTTTTTTTCCAGCACCCCGGGACCGGCAAATAGTTCGGTGATTTCTTCCGTGGTACGGATCTCCTGTACACCCTTTCCATCATAACCACCTTCCGCCATTTTATAAATGGCAGGTAACAGGTATTCATAGGCAGCCATATCGGTCCTGTTGCGGATCAGGTAAAATTCTGCCGTCGGAATTTCATGATCAGCATAATATTTTTTTTGAAAAATTTTATTCCGGATGATCTTGATGACCGAAGGCTTCGGGTAAACTTTCACTCCTTCGGATTCCAGTTTTTCCAGGGCCTCCACATTCACATTTTCTATTTCAATGGTGATGGCATCGAGTCCCTTCCCGAATTCATATACTGCATCAAAGTCGGTAATATCGCCCAAGGCGAATTGATGACAAAGATGAGCGGCCGGGCAATCCAGGTCATTTTCCAATACAAAAGTTTCAACAGGATAATTGGCAGCAGCCTGCAGGAGCATTCTTCCCAGTTGTCCGCCGCCGAGGATGCCGATTTTTTGCATGCAGCAAAGATAAGCCTGGCAAAAAGAATGAAAAATACGGAATAAGGAATGAAGAATGAGAAAGTAATCATGCATTAAACTTTCTAATTTCTTATTTTTGCATTGCACGTTCCCTGTATTTTTTTACTATTAATTTTTTGTACCATGAATACGGTAACAGCTTCAGGTAAAGAACAAAAAACGCAAACCGATTTTCTACCCCTGGAAGGAACTGATTATGTTGAATTCTATGTGGGCAATGCCAAACAGGCTGCACATTATTATATGAGCGCATTTGGTTTCCAGGCACTGGCTTACGCCGGCCCGGAAACCGGAATGAAAGACCGGGCCAGTTATGCAGTGAGGCAACATAAACTCACCCTTGTTTTGACGACCCCATTAAGAACCGGTAACCCCATTGCAGATCATATTTATAAACACGGGGATGGTGTCAAATCATTATCGCTGCGGGTGCCGGATGCCACCAGTGCATGGGAGGAAACAACCAAAAGGGGTGCGAAGAGTTACCTGGAACCGCAACGCCTGAAAGATGAGCATGGTGAACTGGTGATGAGTGGTATTCATACCTATGGAGATACCGTTCATTTATTTATTGAAAGAAAGAATTATAACGGACCCTTTATGCCGGGTTACCGGGCCTGGAGTATTCCTTATTTCAGTCCATCTGATACCGGGTTATTATACGTTGACCATTGTGTAGGCAATGTGGGATGGAACCAGATGAACCCCTGGGTGAAATTTTATGAAGAAGTGATGGGATTCAAAAATATTCTTTCATTTGATGATGAAGACATTTCCACAGAATATTCCGCATTGATGAGTAAAGTGATGAGCAGCGGCAATGGCTATGTCAAATTCCCCATCAATGAACCGGCAGCAGGCAAAAAGAAATCACAGGTGGAGGAATACCTTGAATTTTATAACGGGGAAGGCTGCCAGCATGTGGCCATGGCTACCAATGATATTGTAAAAACGGTGAGGGACCTGATGAGCCGCGGGGTGGAATTCCTGAAAGTGCCGACCACTTATTATGATGACCTGCTGGACAGGGTGGGAAAAATCGATGAAGATATTGAACCATTAAAAGAACTGGGCATACTCGTTGACCGGGATAATGAAGGTTACCTGTTGCAGCTTTTTTCCAAACCCGTGGAAGACAGGCCCACCTTATTTTTTGAGATCATCCAGCGCAAGGGCGCAAAAAGTTTTGGCAAAGGAAATTTTAAAGCCCTGTTTGAAGCGATAGAAAGAGAGCAGGAGGCGAGGGGGAATCTATAAAAAGTCGGGAAGACGGAAAGTCAGTAAGTCAGGAAGACAATGCTAAAATCAGGATCTTTCTTCCGGTCTTCCCGTCTTTCGGACTTTCGGACTTTCTGACTTTTAAGTATCTTTACAAATAGTTTAGCAAACCTGTACCAATAAGATCCGCTACCCATCGTTAAACAATAACTGAAAGTATCATGAAAATCCGGGTAGTTTTTATTATTTCTTGTTGCTTAGTTACGGGCGCATCTGCTCAACCTTCTCAATCCCCTCAGTCAAAAGGTGGGACCTCTTATTCATTTATTGATTACCAGAAAACGTTTCCCCGGCCCAGCGAAGCCCTGCAAAAAAAAGAAGACACGTTGCAGAAACAGTTTGCAGAAAAAAAATTGAAATGGCCGGCGAAATATATTTATATACGGTCATTTAAATACGACAGTCAACTGGAAGTTTGGGTCAAGAATGAAATATCGGAACCCTTCCAGCTTTTTAAAACATATAAAGTATGCGCCCTGGCCGGTTCCCTGGGACCCAAAAGGATGGAAGGTGATTACCAGGTGCCGGAAGGTTTTTATTATATCAGCGATTTTAATCCCCGAAGCAATTATTATTTATCACTCGGTATCAATTACCCGAATATCTCGGATAAAATACTCAGCGATTCTTTACGGCCCGGCAGCGAGATCTATATCCACGGAAGTTGTGTTACCGTGGGCTGCATTCCCATCACGGATCAGCAGATCGATGAGTTGTATATTTTAGCTGCCTATGCCAAGGACCAGGGACAGGATTTCATACCGGTGCATATTTTCCCGGTGCGTTTTAATAAAGAGAAAAGCGTAAAATACCTGGAAAGCCTGACCAAGGATGACCCGGGTTTGAAAAAATTTGCTGAAAGGCTTGAAGATGCTTTTGATTATTTTGAATCGTACAAACAACTCCCGGTGGTCATTGTTGACCCCAAAGGAAAATACATTATTAATGATGTGCCTCCTAAAAAACCAAAAATGGTTGTGGAGGATAAACCGGTTAAAAGACCGGTCGTTGTTCACCGCACGAGAAATGTCGGAGTAATCGCTGATGCCGTTTATCAATGGCCCCAGTACCCGGGAGGGGGAGATGCTTTCATGAAATACCTCACGAAACTGGGAAAGGAGATGAAGGAGTACTTGCCCAAAGGAGTTTCCCGGGCTTATGTACAGGTTGAATTCATTGTTGATAAAGACGGAGTACCCGTTAATTTTAAAGTACTGAAAGGAACGGATAACCCGGATTTCATTGATGAACTGATCATCCGCCTGGAAAATATGGGTACCTGGAAACCCGCTATTTTAAATGATAAACCTGTTGCCAAGAAAATGATACAGACGGTAACGGTGGAAAGCCTCTGACAATATTTATTCATTTTCGTTGCATCCATCGTATGGATACGGTCTGTTCATGGTTTTTTTGCAGAAAATGCGGTGCCAATGCTGTTCTTTACACAGGATCATCGGGTATTTCCCGTTTTTTTGCCTGAAAGATTACGAATTATTTCTGAATGACCTTTCCCGGTTATTATCTTGTTATCCGTTTGTTGATCCGTTATAATCCCTTATCCCTATTTTTTATAATTTAAGAAACAACTATGAAAACCCTGCGCACAACATGTATCCCGATCCTTGCTCTTGTCATTTTTTCTTATTCCTGCCGGAAAAATAACCGTGAGTTGATACAGGAACCGGAAAAAAAGACAGAAGTCATATTACAAACAACTGCAAGCCGGGGAATTGAGGAACCTGTACCCGAAACAGGCACCTGCAATCCCAATGCATATATTGTTAAACTGGAAAGCAAAACGCAGGTGGGAAGTAACTGGGAATGGATATGGAGTGTTCAGAATCCAAACCCGGGCAATGGCAAGAATGGCACCGTGCAGGACCTGAGCCATTGGGGAATGCAATTCGGTAATTGTTTCCTGTTGTCTTCCGTTGTTGATGCAGCCTATAGTGGTGATGGAATTACATGGACCTCATTTATCCCGGTATACCAGGTTGATCCGAGTCAGACTTGTATGAATACACAGGTAATGAAATTTGATTTTGGAACCACGGGTAGTGCAAAATCCTATTATAAACTTGTTGTCAGAGAAGATTACCCGGCAGATCTGGTTACCGGCTATTACAAATCGGGCAACAATACCGGTTGTTGTACTTTTGGAGTTATTGGTATCAGTTGCGGTGTAGTTAAATAAAAGAATTGGCAACAGGTATTCCAGCCTGCTACCCCGCCAATAAAACCTGGATCGTTTCGGGGGTTTGCTGACGCAGAAGAATATTCTTACCTGCCGTCAATTTTTCCAATACTTCAGTTGTATAATGCCTGATGGTAAGCAGGGAAAGCTCCTTTGCAACCTGCACATCCAGGAATGCAGAAGCTTCCAGGGCCAGCTTTTCAATTTTTTCAGACCGGTCATCCAGTACCGATACAAAACTGATAGCTCCGTTCTGTGTCAGGTTGGGTTTGATATGCAGCTTTTCAAAAAGATGATAGAGATGTCCCACATGTTGTTCACCGATAAATGAAAAATCGCGGGAACTCATTTTCAGCATCACCTGTTTTTCTTTCAGCACGATGATGGGAGGGAGGTGATGAACCGGTTTATTATGAATGATCGTTCCGGGCAGGGCAGGGTTTAAAAAACATTTTACCAGTAGCGGGATGTTTTTATTCTGCAATGGCTTGATGGTTTTGGGATGAATGACCTGCGCGCCGTAATAAGCCATTTCGATGACCTCATTATAATTCAGTTCAGCAATGGGTTGCGCACCGGAAAATTGTTTGGGATCGGCATTCATCACATTTTCCACATCTTTCCAGATGGTCAGGTGTTCGGCATCCAGCATATTGGCAAAAACGGCTGCTGAATAATCGCTGCCTTCCCTTCCCAGCGTGGTGCTTTCATTTTCATCGGTTGATCCGATGAACCCCTGGGTTAAAATAATATTCGTGTTATTGAACAACGGAACTATCGAACTGTGAACCTTTGAACTGGTATACTCCCAATCAATATTTGCATCCCTGAAATCATCATCGGTGCGGAAAATATCCCGGACATCCACCCAGGTATTGGCAATGCCTGCTTCTTCCAGATAGAAGCTGACAAGGGTGGAAGAAAGTAATTCGCCGACCGAGACAACCTGGTCATAATAATAATCGTAGTCCCGCACCGGTTTATCATGCAGCAGCCATTCGGCTTCGGTAAAGAAATTTTTCAATTGTTCTTCGCAGGGAAGATAATGAGTGACTAATAAGTATTTGGCGGTGGTGAGATGTTGTTTTTTTACCTGCTCAAATAACTGGAGCGCTTCTTCTTTTTTCCCGGCAAAGAATGCATCTGCCACTTTTTCCAGCGCATTGGTGGTTTTACCCATGGCTGAAACGATCACCATGATCTTTTCATGGGACCAGAATTGAAGAATATGACCAACATTTTTTATCCTTTCCGCACTATTGACCGATGCGCCGCCGAATTTGAAGACTTTCATGGAGATTCAGAATAATTAAGGGGGCAAATATAGGGAAGGGGCACGGGATAACGGGGTTGCATGTTGCTATTTCCGGGGTTTGCAAATCTGCCGGATGGCGACCTGTCGCTAATTAACCCGATGAATGATTTAGATCAGAATAAATAGGATAATGTTAATCTAATTTTGGGGAAGATACAGTTTCAAAAAAAATAAATTAGCCACAAAGTCACTATGACACAAAGACTTTACCAAGGTTACTTTGTGAAACGCTGTGTCTTTATGGCCCAAATTCAAAATGTACCTCTACCCTGAAATCACTCGAATGATTTATCAATAGGATTTTCATTATGAAAAAAGGTTTTTGCTGTTTCTTTTTTTTAATGTTCATGTTTCAGTTTGCCGGCTTTCAAAATAAACTGGCTGCACAAAACTGGACCGGCAATATCAATTCCGATTGGAATAATTCTGCAAATTGGTCTTCGTGGCCCCTGAATAATGTAAACATTGTAATAAACCCGGTTAATTACACCGGGGCTTCGGCTTCTCCTGTTTTATCCAGTGCTTCTGTATTCAGTCCCCGGAAAGTTCTCATGCAGAACGGAGCCCAGTTGCTGATCCAGAACAATCTTACAACAACCGATAATGTTGATGTTTTTGATGCGGGGACATTATTGACTATTAGCGCCGGCACCATTAATATTGGCGTGTCAACTAACAGCCGTTTAATGGCCGATGCAGGCGGCGGGATCATTATCAACAATGGCAGCTTAACTATCGGAAAAAGCCTCGCCGTTGGCAGCGGGAGTACCATCACGATGCATA
>CAZQGZ010000138.1:0-7498 GCA_964592935.1 uncultured Chitinophaga sp.
CTTCTTTATTGCGCCACATTTTTTCAAATGAAGTCTGCACCACATCCCGGGCATCTTCCTCATGACGGAGATTTTTCAGGATGAAGCGGTACACATTATCTGCATAAGTGGTCACACATTCATTGTATTCTTTTTCAGTCATAAACAGCCGATAAGTACAGCAAAAAGCGGGGTAAAAATACTTTTTTTAAGCCCGTTCTGACAGGTAATACGGATAAAAAGCCGGGATGTTACAGTTTTGAAAAGATTTTTTTGGCCCTAAAGGTTGAAAATCAATATCCCGATGGGGAAATGAAAAGAAATTGGCGGGAAAGATTATCGAGGATCATTTCTCCCTGCCCGGAGACATAGCCCCCGGTATTACACTTTTTCCCTCCGGGTCCAGTGGATATCTTTTGACTGCAACAGGTTGATTTGTCTTTTTGGGCAGAGGCATGGGAAGAAAACCCGATAAAAAGAAAAAAGCAAGCCGCCCCGGTGGCTGCCAGTACCGTTATGATCCAATTTTTTTTCTTCATTTCAGCTGGTTTTGAGATGGGACGAAAGTAGAAAGGGAAAGGTTACAGTTTTCTTAATGTTTTTGGCTAAGAGGTAAAAGGAGAAAAAGAGGCAAAGAGGGTTTAGCTAAGAGAAAAAAGAGTAAAGGAGATAAAGAGGGCAATCCAGTGATTATAACCAGGCAAAAAGGACACAACAAACTTTACTCTTTATCTCTTTTATCCTCTTAGCTATATTTGCTTTAAACATAGCACCATGAATGAAAATCTTGTCAATCGCATAGCCGGGGAAGTGGAGGAAATACGATCCTCCGGGCTTTATAAAACGGAAAGGATCATTACCAGTCCGCAGGGGGCTGAAATTACAGTGGGGGGTAAAACCGTTCTGAATTTCTGCGCCAATAATTATCTCGGTCTATCATCCCATCCCAAAGTGATCGAAGCGGCGCATAAAGCCATTGATAAAAGGGGCTATGGCATGAGCAGTGTACGTTTTATCTGCGGCACCCAGGATATTCATAAGGAGCTGGAAGAAAAAATATCAGCTTTTCTCGGAACAGAGGATACGATATTATATGCGGCCGCTTTTGATGCCAATGGCGGGGTGTTCGAACCATTGTTCAATGAAGAGGATGCCATCATCTCCGATGCATTGAATCATGCCAGCATCATTGATGGTGTTCGTTTATGCAAGGCACAGCGATACCGGTATGAACATAATAACATGGATGATCTCGATGCAAAGCTGAAAGAATCCTCCCATCTCCGCAGCCGGATCATTGTAACGGATGGTTCATTCAGTATGGATGGAACAATAGCACAGCTGGATAAGATCTGCGATCTCGCCGATCGGTATGATGCGGTCGTGATGACCGATGAATGTCATTCTTCGGGTTTCCTGGGAAAAACGGGAAGGGGCACCCATGAATACCGCGGTGTGATGGGAAGGATCGATATCATCACCGGTACATTGGGTAAAGCATTGGGCGGAGCATCGGGTGGGTTTACGTCAGGAAGAAAAGAGATCATTGAAATGCTTCGTCAGAAATCAAGGCCTTATTTATTCAGCAATACCCTGGCGCCATCGATTGTCGGTGGTTCTATTGCTGTACTCGATATGCTGACCGAAACAACAGAGTTGAGAGATAAATTAGAAAGCAATACAAAATATTTCCGCCGGAAAATGACCCAAGCCGGTTTCGATATCAAGCCGGGTGATCATCCTATTGTTCCCATCATGCTCTATGATGCGGTACTTGCTCAAAACATGGCAGCCAGACTATTGGAAGAAGGTATTTATGTGATCGGTTTCTTCTTCCCGGTAGTGGCGAAGGGGCAGGCCAGGATAAGAGTGCAGTTAAGTGCAGCGCATGAACCGCATCACCTGGATAAAGCGATCGCTGCGTTTACGAAGATCGGGAAGGAGTTGGGGGTGTTGAAGTGAGATTTATTTACGCCTCACCCTTCATCAATCAATATGCCTGGAACTGTACGTTTCCCCTCTCCTGCCGGAGAGGGAGGAACGCTATCTCATCGTGAAAATGATGTTGAACGGGTGATGCGGTAATTCTGCAATTTAGTTTACTATTGTGTAAACACATTTAAGGATAAGACAATTCAAATCATTTTTGTGCAGTGGTAAAAATTCCTCTGGAAAAAAGATAAAATTATCCTATTTTATATTCAACTCCTTCGCCGCCTGCTTCAAAACATCAGCGCCGGTATGATCAGCTGAAATTGTTACCATGAACCTTCCTCCTGTAAAATAGGAGATGGCACAATCATTGGTTGTTTTATCACATTGTTCAAAACCTTTGTTCCCGTTCAGATCAATGGATCTGATATATTCATCTGCATTGTCATGCAGGTTATTTAATAAGCCGGCGAACTGGAGATTGTAAATTCCGGCTCCGGCTGCCCCGGCACAATCATAAATATTCAATACGATGCGGACACTGTCATTGATCTCATATTCCCCGCTGGCCACATTGGCGCCCATGGCATCGCTTACCTCATGGTTGGTTCTTTGAGCTCCCATGAGTTTCTCCGGGACAAGCGCTTTTAACTGGTCGGCACCCAAAGGAGTGAGCTTGCCCAATTCTTCCTGCTGCTTTTCCAGGTCCAGCAACCCGTTTTTTGTACGGTCAACGGCTTCCTTGTCCGATCTTTCAGCGGGCTTTGCAGGTTCATCTTTTGACTTGTTATTGTTGCAGGCCGTAAACAAAATGATTGTGGATAGTAAAAATGCGAAAAAACGATTCATAAAGATTGATTTAAGATGAGTTCGTAAAGATACTTGAATTCGTGTTTTTACGATTTATAGCTTCATGGGAAAATATTCTTAAGGAAATGAAAAAAAATATTCCGGAATATTATAAAAAACAATATGCTGGCATTATTTTCGTTGTCTCTCTGTCATGATCACAATTTGACCCGCCAATTCCGTTGAATTACCCTAACATAATTCGTGAACCAACTTTTAATTAAGGTATGAAAAAATTTTTGCTTTGCCTCGCCACGGTCGCTGTTTTTGCTTTTGCATTCAGCTCCTGCGCGGCCACTAAAAGGGATTGCCAGGGTGTAAAACACTACCGCCTGAAGAACGGCATTTATATCTGATGCCTTCCGGCCAGAAGAATTTACATCCCGTTTCATTTTGTTGAGACGGGATTTTTTATTTTTACTGCTTCTATAAAAATTTTTAATCTCATTTTTGCCACTTTTGAAAAAATGGAAGAGGTTAAGGATAGAAAGATTTAATACGGATCATCGCAGTGATCCGCTGTGCCCGCCGTGGTTAAAAAATAAACCACAGCGAACACAGAGAAACACAGTTTCAGTAATATATTATGATTCTTCTTCTGATAAGTTAAATACCATGAAAAAAATTATCCTGATTGCCATATGCCTGGTATCACTTCATGCTACAGGTCAAACAAAAAACTTTCCGCAAGACTGGACCGGTGACTGGAAAGGTGAATTACAATGGTACCGGACCGGGAAAGAGGAACCTCAGAAAGTAAATATGGAGTTGAGAATTCACCCGGCAGATAGTATCAATACCTGGACCTGGCAGATCATTTACGGATCTGCGACGGAGGATAACAGGCCCTACAAACTGGTCATGAAAGATACAGCAGGAATTCATTGGGCGATCGATGAACTCAACGGCATTGTATTGGATCAGTACTGGGTCGCCAATAAATTTTGCGGTGCTTTCACTGTTAATAACGCAACGATCGTGAACAATTACTGGATGGAAAACGATAAACTGGTCGTGGAGTTTTACAGCCTGGCTGCCAAACCGGTTGCCACCACCGGTAATGGGACAGAGGACAGTCCGCATGTTGACAGCTACCGGGTCGGAAGTTACCAGAAAGCGGTTTTAAACAAAGTGAAATGACAGGCTTATTTTTGCCGAAATAAAGACTGAAATGAAAATTGTTGCTTATTGCTTATTGCTTGTTGTTGTTGCTTCTTCCTGCTCTCCCAATAATGTAAAAAAAGATAACAGCCTTAAAAAATATTTTGATGAAAATAGAACAACCGGATGTTTTGCCCTGAAGGATAATGGTACCGGGAAGTTCACCATCTATAACCTGGGCCGTTACCGGGACAGCAGTTACCTGCCGGCTTCCACTTTCAAAATATTGAATTCATTGATCGGTTTGCAAACCGGGAAAATTACCAATGACAGCATGGTCATCAAATGGGATGGGATAAAACGGTGGAATAATGACTGGAATAAAGACCTCACCATGTTTGAGGCATTCAGGGTCTCTGCCGTTCCTTATTACCAGGAAGTGGCCAGGAGGGTCGGCAAAGACACCATGCAGTTCTGGCTCGACAGTTTGAAATACGGAGCCAAAACCTATAAAGAAAAAGTGATCATCCGGTCTGCGATTGATTCTTTCTGGCTGGATAATTCATTAAAGGTTACCCCGGATCAGCAACTGGGTCTTGTACAAAAATTATATTTCGATCAGTTGCCATTTTTTAAGAGTTACCAGGAAATGGTAAAAAGGGCCATGTTGTTTGAAAATAAAACAGATTACCGGCTGGGCTATAAGACCGGCTGGGGTTTTGATGAAAAAGGAAATAGTATCGGATGGATCGTAGGCTGGATCGAGGAGAATAACCATCCTTATTTTTTTGTACTTAATCTTGAATCACCCGAAAAGAATTTTGATATGATAACGGTGCGGATGAAGATCCTGAAAGATATTTTGAAACAGCTGGGATTTTTTGAGGGAAAGATGTAAGGCAAATGTGAGACAAATGTGGGAATGAATACATTCATGATCTGAACTGCCTTTATAATTGATATTATTTTCGGGTAACGACATAATTTTCACATTTATCACAATTCCAAATTTCCGCATTGGATTTCCGGTTTCAACATAAAGAATATGCCTGGCTGTTGGCAGGACTTGTTATCCTGGTTATGCTTTTCATTGGCCTGTTAAGATGGAAAAGAATGGTAAAAAAAAGAATGGGTGATGAAAGACTTGTTGATCTCCTGACCGGGAATTATTCTTCCAAGCTTTTTGCATCCAAGTTCATTCTGCTTTCTGCAGCATTTGTTGTTGGAATCATAGCTGCTATGAACCCGCGCAAGCCCGGCACACCCGGAAATGAGAACAGGAAGGGGATCGATATGGCGATCGCACTGGATGTCAGCAAGAGTATGCTGGCAGCCGACCTGGCTCCCAACCGGCTCGAAAGGGCAAAACAATTTATCAATAAACTGATCGATGAAATGCCGGATGACCGGGTGGCGCTGGTATTGTTTGCCGGAAGGGCTTATTTGCAAATGCCATTGACGATCGATCACCAGGCAGCGCAAATGATGGTATCATCTGCAACGCCGGAGTCGGTTCCGCAACAGGGAACCGTGATCAGCGATGCGTTGAAAATGAGCGCCGGAATTTTTACCAGCACCGAAAGGAAATTTAAGACGGTCATACTTATTTCAGATGGGGAAGATCATGATAATGATGCGGTGAAAACAGCAAAGGCCCTGGCTCAACAGGGAGTCATGGTCAATACGGTCGGTATAGGTTCAGCCGGGGGTGCGGAGATCATTGATCCGGCTACGGGTCAGCCGAAAAAAGATGAAGCCGGGAATACGGTGATCTCGAAACTGAATGAAACAGATTTAAAAGCAATGGCGCGGGCAACCAACGGGGTTTACCTGAAACTTCAAAGCAGTGATGAAGCTGTTGCAGCATTAAAGGTTCAATTGGCACAGATAGACCGAAAAGCCTTCGGGGATGAAACCCTGGTGAATTTCAGGAATTATTTTTTATGGTTTGCTGCGGTCATGTTTATCCTATTGTTAATTGAACAGCTTATTCCGGAGCGAAAAAAGAATTTTGCATGAAAGTAAATTTGATCATACTTTTTTTATTTATTTCCCGGGTTTCGTCCGCGCAGGTGCAACAGGCGGAAAAGTATATCCGCGAAGGCAATGAATTTTATAAACAGCAGCAATTTGATAAAGCAGCATCGGCGTATCAAAAAGCGATGGATACTGACCCCGGCAACGGATCGGCAGCGTTCAATCTTGCCAATACATTGTATAAACAAAACAAAAAGGATGAAGCGGTGAATGCCTTCAATGAACTGGCAAACCGGGAGGGGAAAAAAGAACTTAAATCAAAAGCGTATTATAATGAAGGAGCTGTATGGAGCCGTCAGAAAGAATTGGAGAAAAGCATTGAAGCCTATAAAAACGCATTGCGTATAAATTCAAATGACCGGGAAGCGAGGGAGAACCTTCAGAAAGCGCTGCTCGAATTAAAAAAGAAAAAACAACCTCCCAAAAAAGAAGAACAGGAAAAGAAACAAAACGAACAAAAACAGCCACAATCCAAAATGAGCCGGCAAGAAGCACAGCAGCGGTTACAGTTACTCGCACAAAAAGAAAAAGAAGTGCAGCAGCGTATACAGAAAGAAAAATCGAAGACGGGAGTTAACCAATCGAAAGACTGGTAGTGCAAATGTAAGAACGTGGAAATGGATACTTTTTATGGGCTCTTTTCTATGATTTGTTGTTTAAATTTGCAAAGTAACTAATTTTCACATTTTCACATTTCCACCTTTTTCACATTCTCACATTTACTTATGCAATGGTACTGCGAATCGCTCACGGAATATAAACGTCTTCCAACAAGAGAAGTGAAGATCGGCGACCTGTTGCTCGGCAATGACCATCCCATCCGTATTCAGACAATGACTACTACGGATACCATGGATACCCTGGCCACGGCAGAACAAAGCATCCGTTGTATTGAAGCCGGTTCGGAACTGGTCCGTATCACGGCTCCTTCAAAAAATGAAGCGGAGAATTTGCGCAACATTAAAAACGAACTCCGGAAAAGAGGATACAACACACCATTGGTAGCCGATATTCATTTTACGCCAAATGCGGCTGAAATAGCTGCAAGGATCGTGGAGAAAGTGCGGGTGAATCCCGGCAACTATGTTGACAAAAAAAAATTTGAACAGATCGAATATACAGATGCGGAATATGCGGAAGAGATAGAACGGATTCGTGAACGGTTTACTCCTTTGGTAAAGATCTGTAAAGAATACGGAACGGCGATGCGGATCGGGACCAATCATGGTTCATTAAGCGACCGGATCATGAGCCGTTATGGTGATACACCCGTTGGCATGGTGGAAAGCGCGATGGAATTTTTAAGAATCGCAAGAGCGGAAGCCTATCACAACATGGTGCTGAGCATGAAGAGCAGCAACCCGCAGGTGATGGTGCAGGCATACCGCTTGCTGGTAAAAATGATGTTTGATGAATTCGGTGAATGTTATCCTTTGCACCTGGGTGTGACAGAAGCTGGAGATGGGGAGGATGGAAGAATAAAAAGTGCAGTGGGTATCGGTACGTTGCTCGAAGATGGCCTTGGTGATACCATTCGTGTTTCATTGACAGAAGATCCTGAGTTTGAAATCCCGGTGTGTAAGGATTTGGTGAAACGTTA
>CAZQGZ010000138.1:7598-9362 GCA_964592935.1 uncultured Chitinophaga sp.
AAGAGAAACCTTTTCTGTTGATCATATCGGCGGCAAACATGTTCCTGTTGTAATTGCTGATCTGAGTAAGATTGAAAAGATAACACCCGCTCATCTGGAAAGTATCGGTTATACCTATGATGCAGCCACCGATAAATGGACTATCAGTGATATGGCTGCGGATTATATTTTCACCGGTCACCAGGTATTGGATTTTGCATTGCCGGGCACATTGAAAGTAATTGTATATCCTGCAGCCTGGCAGGAGACAATGACTTCCGCGGGAAATAAGGGTGAAACGTATTTCCCGATTTTCAGCGACAGCGGTTATGCAGAAGCTGAATTCAAAAATGAACGGCTGAATTTTGTGATGATGGATTGTTACAGTGATAATACTTCTTTAAATGATTATTCTTACTTCGATAAAATAGCTAATGATTCAACTGTTGTCATTTGCCTGAGTTCAACGAATCATAACGCGATGCAGTCCGTACGGAGGATGTTTGTAGAACTGATGAGCAGGGAAATCAAAAACCCAGTGGTATTGATCACGGACAGTGGATGGCAAACAATGGATGAACATCTTATTCATTTTGCAACGGAAACCGGCGCTATATTGCTGGAAGGTATGGGTGATGGGATTTGTCTTGGTTACCATAGTAAGGCAAAGTTTGAAAATAGCAGTATGAATGGCCAATCCTATCCTGAATCAAAAGATATTTACCGGTTTACGAACAATACGGCATTCAGCATTTTGCAGGCTACACGGACAAGAATTTCCAAAACCGAATATATCAGCTGCCCCAGTTGCGGCCGTACATTGTTTGATCTGCAGGAAACCACGGCAAAGATTCGTGCCGTAACGAATCATTTAAAGGGGGTGAAGATCGCCATCATGGGATGTATTGTGAATGGTCCCGGTGAAATGGCTGATGCCGATTTCGGATATGTGGGCAGCGGCCCGGGTAAAATAACTTTGTACAAAGGGAAAGAAATAGTGAAGCGGAATGTGAACAGTGAAGTGGCGGTGGAAGAATTGATCCGTTTAATCAAGGAGAACAATGCCTGGGTGGAGGCTTAAACTTTTTGTATGAAAAAATCTGACGCGTTCATTCCATTCATAGCTGTTCTTGTCGCTATTCTTGCTGACAGGCAATTCAACAACGGGCAGTTAGAATACATGACAAAGCCGTTACTTATCCCAGCGCTTGCCGGTTATTTTATTTCGCAAACATTCAGAATTGCAAATAAACTGAAGTTATGGATACTGCTTGCCTTGTTTTTCTCCTGGGCCGGTGATGTGCTGCTGATGTTTGAGGCGGATGACTCCATGTTCTTTTTACTGGGATTATCATCTTTTCTGTTAGCACATATTTTTTATGTCATTTTCTTTCACCTTGTAAGGGTAAGGGAAAAAATTAAAATAAATCCCTGGTTGATAGTGGTCGTGGTTCTTTATTATGCGTCATTGATCACCCTGCTGATGCCTTACCTTGGGGATATGAAAATACCGGTGCTGGTATATGGCATCGTGATCAGCTTTATGTTCATGCTGGCCATGCATATGCTGTTTATAAAGCATAAGACAGCAGGAAAATGGATGATGTTTGGCGCCTTATTATTTGTTATTTCAGATTCAGTGCTTGCCATCAATAAATTTTATCAGCCATTTGAAGCATCCGGTATATTGATTATGCTGACATATGGGTTGGCACAGCTTTTTATTATTCATGGAACGTTGAGGTATTTGCAGGGCGAGGAAATGAAAAATAAGAAATAAGGAAT